>NZ_JBEXKU010000113.1:0-19351 GCF_040609575.1 Streptomyces sp. NPDC004647
CCTCTCCTTGCTCTGCTGCGCGCCGAGGAAAGGCGCGGGCGTTGTCGATCAAGGTTTTCATGTCATTGCCTCCTGCGGTGACGTGAGGAAAGGCGTATGGGTACGGCAGGGATACGCGGGGGGTTGGGGACGTGCGGACAGGAGCGGAGGGCATGCTGAACTGCCGCAGCCGGGTGCGCGTTGTTGCTCGCGCACGCGTCTGCGTACGTATGGCTCGCGGTGTTGGGGATGGTTGAGGCGGGCAGCGTGGATCACGGCCGCCAGGCTGTTCGGGGCCGGAGAGGCTCAGTCGCTCGGTGGCTCTCCGGGGCGCTTGGTGGTCTGATCAGCAGCGGAAGACTTGGAGCACTGCGGGTAGCACGGCACTGTGCTGTCTGCGCTGGCCGTGTGACGGACAGTCCGGACCCATCGTTCCTGCGTCTCCGGCTGGGCCCGTCATAGGGTCCAGTGACGCGGTTCCCTTCCGCGCTCTGTCTCGGGATGCCTGCGGGGCATGGCCGTTGCAAGTCCAGACGTGGGCTGGCACCTCATCCGGTTCAACAGAGTCACCGCACAGGTGCGGCGTCAACTCCACGGCCGAGCCGGCGTTCCACGGATGCGATTCGGCCGCGGGAGCGGTACCCACAAACAGCACGGTGGCCAGCACAGCGAGGGCCAGCACGGTCACGATGCCTCGGACCAATCTGTTCCCTACCACTGCTCTGCCCCCGCCTGAGGTCGACAACCGAACCGCGGTGGCCCCAGAACGGTAAGGAGCTCCCGCGTCTCTCACTCAGTACGATCACCCTACAAGGACTGTTCAGTGCCCCAGAGACAGCAGGATGAATATCCGGTTTCAGGCCAACGGAGTAGAGCTCGAATGTCCCACTTCTGCACGGGTATTGACACCAATACGGCCACCGTTCCGGTTGTCAGCTGAAGCATTGGCGGAGAACGTCACCGAGCCGGCGCGCCACCACTGTGGCCGCACGCCGCTTTCAGCAAGCCCCGGGCACCGACGCTCTCCAGCACAATGAGCGTCCTGGCGCCTCACCATAAATGAAAATGATTTTCACAAGCAAGTCGAGTCGCCCCTGCCACTGCGCACGCCTCGCCGCTGTCCGCCGCCACAGCCGCCGATCGGCGAGCGCGCAACACGAACGGTGTCAGCGTTTCGCTACTCGATGGTGAACGCGCCGTGGGTGTGGGTCAGCCGAAGGAGCCGGGCGAGGACGTGAGGGACGGCGCGGAGCTGCAGTTCGGCACCGTGAGCCTTCGCCGTACGGGCGGCGGTCAGCAATACGGTGAGGCCAGTTCAGTCGCAGAACCGCAGGGACGACAGATCGACGGTAATCCGTCTACACGTGGTGACGGCCTGGTGGAGGGCGGCGCGCAGGTCCGGGGCGGTAGCGACGTCCAACTCCCCGGTCACGGTCACCTCGCAGATGTCAGGTCCTGACTGGCGAACCGCGACATGAAACGTGTCGAGCACGGACGCCCCCTCGCTGTGCTGGTGCGCCTGTGCTTCCAGGGAACGCCGGAGTCGGTGCAATGTCCACCATGGCGGCGGAGCAACCCCGCGACGCCGTCGTCGTCGAGCGGGCGTGTCGGAGCGCGGCTGGACGCAGCAGCCTCAGCCCGGTGATCTCCACCCGCGCACATCGTCGGCTCATCCTCTTGCGGCGGGCGCCAGCGGTTGCCGTGGCCTGCAAGGTGCCGTTCGAACGGTATCCGGCATCTCGACTACGAGGTTTGACCGGTCCGCACCTCCAGAGCCCGCCACCGTTCGGCCTTGGGCACGCTGCCGTCCCTTACGAGCTGGTCGATCGCGGCCCGCACAGAAGCCGCCGTCTCCACCGGGATCTCCCGTACGCCGAACACCGTCTCCAACGGCGCCGACCCAGCCCGATGGGCCTCACCGCTCTCTGCGTCGAACCATCCCTCGGCCAGCTCGCCCAGGTGCCGCTCGAAGACCGCGAGGATCACGCCCAGGGCCGTCGCGCTGTTTCCGATCTTGTACGCGGCCCGCGAGGTCTCCAGCGCATCGAGCACCGGCTCGTACTGCTCCAAGCCAGCCACCCACCGCTGGTCCGCCGACCCCGTGGCCCGCGCCGCATCGAACGCAGCCTCCGCCCGCTCCAGCTCGTCGGGCAGGAACATCAGCTGCACGCTCGCGAAGTCGAGGTTCGCCTCACCGAGACTGGAGACGTCCACCTTCTCCAGCAGGTCCAGGGCCTTGTCGTCCAGGCCCGTGTACTGCCGCCACTCCACCGACTCCAGCTCCTCGTAGAGCTCCTTGAGGATCGCCGGATCGTCCTGTCCCGCGATCGCGTTGTGCGAGAGCTGGAGCGCAATCTGCCGCTGACGGGCCAGCGGCTCGTCTATCTGCATCCACCAGATCGTCTTCAGGCCGGCCCCGATCGCCGCCAGTGTCCGGTGATTGCCGGACAGCACGATCAGGCGCCCGCTCTCCGAGTCGTTCCACACCAGCGGCGTCGAGGTCAGGCAACCATCCCGCTGGATGTTCGCGACCAGCTGCCGGAACTGCTCGTGCGGCAAGAACCTGGCGTTCAGGTCCAGCAGCGTCAGCGTGCGGGGGTCGCCCTGCACCATCTGCGGCGGGACAAGCCGGGTCGTCTCCTCCATCGTCAGACTCCCGTCTGCGTCGTTGTGGCACGGGCGCCCCACCGCTTCGCCCACTTCTCCAGGGCCTCGTCGAGCGTGTGCTCACCCATCGTCCCCTGGTACTGGAGCTGGAACTTCCAGCCGTCCTCGTTCGACGGGCCGCGCTTCGTCAGACGCAGCAGCCCGCGGTACTTCATCGACACCGGGTTGTTGCCAAGGAAGTATGGGAACTGGCAAACGGCGGAGTGAACGTGCGCTCCAAGGAGACCGTCGCCGAGTACCTGCGCCGCTGGTTCACGAAACGGGTGGACCTCAAGCGGTCGACCCGCAAGGGCTACAACGACCACATCGAGCGAGTCTTCATCCCCTCCCTGGGCCACATCAAGATGGTCGACCTGCGCACCCGCCCGATCCAGAGAATGTTCGAACAGATCTGGGCTGACAACGAACTCCACGCACAGAACCAACTGGCCGCAGATCAAGCACTCGTGGCGGAACGCGCCGCCCACCAGGCATGGCGGGAAAGCACAGCACGGCCACGCCCGCCAGCACTGCGTCAGAGGTGGAACGAGGCCAAGCAGGAACTGCGGACCGCCCGCGCCAAGCCGCGGCACATCACAGGCCCCGGCACCCAACTCAAGATGCGCAACACCCTCAGTGCTGCCCTCAATGACGCAGCCGTGGAGAAGCTGGTCACACGGAACTGGACCGAAGACGTCGTCCTCCCGAAGTACGTCAAACCCAAGCCGCTCATCTGGACCGACGAACGTGTCGAAGCCTGGCGCACCACCGGCACAAAACCCGGCAAGGTCATGGTCTGGACGCCCGAGCAAACAGGCGAATTCCTGGATGCTGTCGCCGAACACCGCCTCTACCCGATGTTCCACCTCATGACCTTCCGAGGACTTCGGCGAGGAGAAGCAGCTGGCCTGCCGTGGAGCGAGACCAATCTGAACATCGGGTCTGTGCACATCAGCGAGCAACTGGTCTCCTCCGCATACGAGGTCTGGGAGGACACACCCAAGAGCGAGATGGGCGAACGCACCATCGCCCTCGACTCACAGACCAATGACCTGCTGAAGCTCTGGCGCCAGCGGCAGAAAACCGAGTGCGAGGAATGGGAGGAGGAGAACGTCAAGTACCACACCACAGGCATGGTCTTCACCTGGGAGGACGGCCGTGCCTACCACCCCGAGTACCTATCACAGACCTTCGAGCGCCTGGTGAAGAAGATCGGACTGCCGCCGATCAGGCTGCACGACCTCCGGCACTGCGCGGCGACGCTGTGTCTGGCCGCCGGCGTGCACATGAAGTCGATCCAGAAGCTCTTGGGCCATGCTTCGTACGCGCTGACTGCCGACACCTACACCTCCGTACTGCCCCAGTTCGAGCACGCACAGGCAGAGGCCCCCTTGCTCATCGTTCCTCGGAAACGGAAACAGACGAACCAGGCGGAACCGGAGAGCAAGGAGCACGCCGGGTCCCGGACCGGTTCCCAGGATGAAGGCGCGGGAGCAGCCGCCTGACGGCATGTTCCCAGCACGTTCCCAGCGGGCATAAAAACAGGCCCTCCGCGATCTTCGCGGAGAGCCTGTTCGATACTCCGATGCAGGTCAGAGCTGGAGCCGACTGTCGGATTCGAACCGACGACCTTCGCTTTACAAGAGCGGTGCTCTACCAGCTGAGCTAAGTCGGCGCCGCACGCGATCAGCCCGCGCGCGGAGGCTGCTCCACTCTACACATGCCGCTCCGCGCTCGGCATCGGACAATCTCGGGGCCATAACGACTGCTGACATTCGCGGGCCCGGCAGGTAGCGTCCCTGGCAGTCCACAGCAGTGGACTACTCCTTTACTCGGATCGTCCGGCACGTTCCTGCCGGTGAAGGGATCACATCACCATGGCTACGGTCACGTACGACCAAGCGACCCGGACCTACCCGGGCACCGAAAAGCCCGCCGTCGACAAGCTCGACATCCAGATCGAGGACGGCGAGTTCCTCGTCCTCGTCGGACCGTCCGGCTGCGGCAAGTCCACCTCCCTGCGCATGCTCGCGGGCCTGGAGGACGTCGACGGCGGTGCCATCCGCATCGGTGACCGCGACGTCACCCACCTGCCCCCGAAGGACCGGGACATCGCCATGGTGTTCCAGAACTACGCGCTCTACCCGCATATGACCGTCGCCGACAACATGGGCTTCGCGCTCAAGATCGCCGGCGTCAACAAGAGCGAGATCCGGCAGAAGGTCGAGGACGCGGCGAAGATCCTCGACCTCACCGAGTACCTGAGCCGCAAGCCGAAGGCGCTCTCCGGCGGTCAGCGCCAGCGCGTCGCCATGGGCCGCGCCATCGTCCGCGAGCCGCAGGTCTTCCTCATGGACGAGCCGCTGTCGAACCTCGACGCCAAGCTCCGCGTCCAGACCCGCACCCAGATCGCGAGCCTGCAGCGCCGCCTCGGCATCACCACGGTGTACGTCACCCACGACCAGGTCGAGGCCATGACCATGGGCGACCGCGTCGCGGTCCTCAAGGACGGCCTCCTCCAGCAGGTCGACTCGCCGCGCAGCATGTACGACCGCCCGGTCAACCTCTTCGTCGCGGGCTTCATCGGCTCCCCGGCCATGAACCTCGTCGAGGTGCCGATCGCGGACGGCGGCGTGAAGTTCGGCAACAGCGTCGTCCCGGTCTCCCGCGAGGCGCTGAGCGCCGCCGCCGACAAGGGCGACCGCACGGTCACCGTCGGCGTGCGCCCCGAGCACTTCGAGGTGGTGGAGGAGAACAGCGGCGCTGCCGCCTCTCTCTCCAAGGAGACCGCGGACGCCCCGGCCGGCCTCGCCGTCACCGTCAATGTCGTCGAGGAGCTCGGCGCCGACGGGTACGTCTACGGCACCGCCGAGGTCGGCGGCACCCAGAAGGACCTCGTCGTCCGCGTGCACGGCCGCCGGGTCCCGGAGAAGGGCTCCGTGGTCCACGTCGTGCCGCGCCCGGGCGAGACCCACGTCTTCTCGACCTCCTCCGGCGAGCGCCTCAGCGACTGACACCGGCACGGGCGCCCAACAGCACGACGGCCACGACGGCCACGACGGCCACGACGGCCCAAGCAACGGAACAACGATCGGCGCCGCACTCCGCGAGGTGTGCGGCGCCGACGTACATCTCCGCTCATACCCGTCTTTTCGATCACGTACGTCAACCAGCTGAGCGGACCGGCTCGACCATCCGTCCCTCGACCGGGTGACTAAATGTCGCCAAATCACTACCCCTCGCTACGATCGCGTGCGTGAACCACGCAGCCCGCCGCATCGGCAGAACTCTCGCGCTCGTCCTCCCCGTCGTCCTCGTCCTCTCCGGGACGCTCGCGGTCACCCACGTCCCGTGGTCGTCGCCCGACACCGACTCCCAGATGCTCACCGCGTCCTCGCAGAAGGCGTCCACCCACGCCAAGTCCCGCGCCCCGCAGGACATCCTGCGAGAGCGGCTCCTCTCCGAGCTCCAGCAGAAGGACCCGGGTGTCGCCCTCACCCACCTCCAGGAGGCGACCAACAGCCGCCCCTCGCTCGCCAAGCACTGCGCCTCGATCGCCCGCGCGCTCGGCCGGGCGGCAGTCGCCAAGTACGGCGGCCAGCGGGCGCAGCGCTACTCGCGTCCCGCCTGCGACACGGCCTTCGCGTACGGGGTGGCACAGGAGGCCGGCTGATCAGCCGCGTCATCCCGGGCGGCGCAGCAGCGCATAGGGTGCGAACCATGACAGGTGACCACCGCTCGGACACCGGCGACCACACCAACGACCACGCACATCCCACCCAAGCCGTGGTCCTGGCCGGGGGCCAGGGGTCGCGGCTGCGCCCGTACACCGATGACCGTCCCAAGCCGATGGTCGAGATTCCCGGAACCGGGACCCCGATCATCGGCCATCAACTCGCCTGGCTGGCCGCCGAGGGCGTCACCGACGCCGTCGTCTCCTGCGGCCACCTCGCCGAAATCCTCCAGGACTGGCTGACCTCCTCAGCGGACCAACTCCCGCTACGTGTCAGCACGGTGGTCGAGAAGGAGCCGCTGGGCCGCGGCGGCGGTCTCAAGTACGCCGCGGCTTCCCTTCCGCACCCTGGCCGCCCCTGGTACGCCACGAACGGCGACATCTGGACACGCTTCTCCCTCCGCGAGATGGCCGACTTCCACTACGAGCGCGACGCCGTGGCAACGCTGGCACTCGCCCGGCCGCGGATCCCCTGGGGGGTCGTGGAGACGGACGAGTTCGGCCACGTCCTCGACTTCATCGAGTCCCCGCCGTCGCCCTATCTCGTCAACGCGGGCGTGTACGTCTTCTCCGCGGCCTTCACGGCCCTCCTGCCGAACCGCGGCGACCACGAGCGCACCACCTTCCCGCGTCTCGCCCGCGAGCGCCTCCTGGCGGGCTTCCCGATCCCGCAGGGCGCCTACTGGCGCGCGATCGACACGGCGAAGGACCTCTCGGACGCAGCCGAGGAACTGGCCGACCCGTCCCCCTAGGGCGCCGAGGGACTGGTCGGGCCCGCCCGTACCGAAGCACCACTGCCACCCCGACTGACCGCTGCCACCCCGACTGCCCGGTGCCACCCCGACTGCCCGGTGCCACCCCGACTGCCCGGTGCCACCCCGACTGCCCCAGCAGAGACCCACCAGCGGATAACACGCCGAGGCAGCAGCCGACGAACGGCCTGTCGAGCGGTGTTGACGCTCCCCGCACACCCTCCGCACAGCCCGGCCTCGCAACAGGCAGCGGCTCGGGCACCCTTCGCCCGGAGGTGTCGTCCCGCCGCTGTCGCACGCCATCCCGCTGCGTCCCACGGCAGCCCCCGGCGCCCCACCCGGGGCCCGCGCCCGGAAGGAACACACGCAGCCGCCCCACAGCAGAAGCCGTGGGGCGGCGTGGTCCCGATGGGGTGTCCGGTTCAGGCGTCCGGTCAGCGTCCGGGTCGGCGTCCGGTTCGCGTACGGGCGGCAGGCGTCAGCCGAGGAGGCCTCCGAGAGCCCCTCCGCTGGAGGAGTCGCCGCCCGAACCGCCCGAGCCGCCACCGTCTCCGCTCGCGCCGCCCGGCGTCGCCGAACCGCCACTCGACGACGGGCCTGCCGTACGGCTCGGCGGGGCCGCAGGTGCGGCAGGCCGCTGCGGCTCCTGCGCGCCACTGCCGTTCTGGCCGGAAGGAGCCCGCAGGCCGGGCTGTTGCCCCGTACCGACGGTCCCGGTCTCCTGTACGGCGCCCGGTCCGGTCGAGGTCCCCGTCGAGGCCGACGGGCTCGCAGAGCTCTTGGCGGACGGCGAACCGGAGCCCGCGGACGTCGGGCCCTGGGACGCGTGCTCCGAGCCCGGCCGCTCAGGCAGTGGCGAACCCGGCAGATGGTTCCGCGGCGCATCCGTCGGGCCCGGCACCGTGGTCAGGTCCGAGGATCGCACCGCACCGCCGAGCATCGAGCCGCCCAGCAGCGTCACGCCCACGACGAGCGTCGCCATGACCGTGCCGCGCCGCAGCACGCGCCGCCGCAGATCCCAGATCCGCACGCGCGGCCCGAGCCGGCGCCAGGCCTCGCCCGCGAGCCGGGAGTCCATCGAGTAGACGGGCGCACCCGCCATCATCAGGGGGCTCCAGGCGGCGAGGTAGATGATGTCCGGCGCGTCGTAGGCCGGTACGGAGCGCCAGCTGACGGTCAGCAGAAGCGTGGCGGAGAGCAGCGCCCCGAAGGAGGCCGCAACCCGCTGCCAGAGTCCGAAGACCGTCAGCACACCCACCACGACCTGGAGGAAGGCGACGCTCAGACCCGAGCCGACGGGGTGCGCCAGCGCGAAGTCCCGCAGCGGAGAGGCGACCGCCCAGGGCTGCAGGGAGGCGAGCCAGGTGACCATGGAGCCGCGGTCGCCGCCGTCGAAGTAGACGGGGTCGCAGAGCTTGCCCATGCCGGCGTAGATCGAGATGAAGCCGAGGAAGATACGCAGCGGGAGCAGGACGACACCGAGGTTCATCCGGCGGCCGGGGTAGTACGCGTGCCGGACCTGGTCGGTGCCCTGCCGGCGGCCCCGCCTGCCCTCCTCGCCGAACCTTCCGAGGTCCTCGAACTCCTCGGCGCCCGCGCCCTCTTGGGGCCGGTCCCCGTACGGCCCGTCCCGGTACGGCACGCCGCCGTGAGGCTCGTCGTCGTACGGCCGGTCGTCGTACGCGCCGCGCACGGGACGCACCCCGCGCAGCAGCTCCGTGTCGCCCGAGTGCCGTCGGCCGCCCTGCCCGAGGCCGGGCGAGCGCGGGCCGATGACCGTCGGCGGCGCGTCATCGATACGGATCCGGGGCAACACCTGCGTCGCGCCCACATCGCCACCGACGCCCCCGGACTCGGTTCCGAGGCTGACCCCGGAGTTCCTTACGGCCTGGAGGAGTTGGCCGGCCGCGGGGTCGCCGGGCTCGGTGCGTCCGCTCCACACCACCGGGGCGCGGCGCCTCCCCGAGCGGGTGGCGGCACCGGTGCGCATCCATGCAGCGGAGTGTCGGGCGGGGTCCGCGAAAGCGCTTCTGACGTCCGGCGTGGCGAGCTGCACTCGGAAGCTCGCGTGGTTGACGATGACCTGGGCCGGGTCGCACGGCACCTTCACCGTACTCAGCGCAGGCTCTTCGTCGAACCCTGGCGAGCGTCCCCCCGTAGGGCGGGGTGTTCTGGTGTCCACACTCATCTAACCGAGTGACTCGCCTTTAAGACACTGCCTTGACTGCCCCGATCTGTCCGAGGCCCGTCAAGATCCCCACCGCGGACGGGCTCGCCCGTCCGCTCCCCGCTAGGCCCTGCGCCGCGCCGCCTCGTAGAGCACGACACCTGCCGCGACACCCGCGTTCAGCGACTCCGCTCCGCCCGGCATCGGGATCCGCACCCGGAAATCACAGGTCTCGCCGACCAGCCGGGACAGGCCCTTGCCCTCGCTGCCGACCACGATCACGACGGGCCCCTCCAGCGCCTCGAGGTCCTGGAGCCCGATCTCGCCGTCGGCGGCCAGGCCGACGACCGTCATCCCGGCCTTCTGGTACGCCTCCAGTGTGCGAGTCAGATTGGTGGCGCGGGCGACGGGAGTGCGGGCGGCGGTGCCGGCCGAGCTCTTCCACGCGCCCGCGGTCATCCCGGCCGCACGCCGCTCCGGCACCACGACACCGTGCCCGCCGAAGGCCGAGACGGAGCGAACGACGGCGCCCAGGTTGCGCGGGTCGGTGACCCCGTCGAGCGCGACGATCATCGGGTCCTCGCCCGCGTCGAACGCGGCGGCGGCCAGGTCCTCCGGGTGGGCATAGTCGTACGGCGGTACCTGGAGGACGAGCCCCTGGTGGTTGAGGCCGTTCGTCATCCGGTCCAGCTCGGGCCGCGGCGCCTCCATGAGCGCGATGCCACCGCGGTCGGCGGCGTACTGCAGCGCCTCGCGCACCCGCTCGTCGCTGTCGATGAACTGCTGGACGTAGAGGGTGTTCGCCGGTACGCCCTCGCGCAGCGCCTCGACCACCGGGTTACGGCCGACGACCAGCTCGTTCGTACCCTTGGGGCCGCCGCGGCGGGGGGCCGGACGGCGGGCCGTCTGCTTGGCCTTGGAGGTGGCGACGCGGTTCTTGACGTGCCCCTTGCGTGCCGAGGCGGGCGGGGTCGGGCCCTTGCCCTCAAGGGATCGGCGCCGCTGGCCGCCACTGCCGACCTGCATGCCCTTCTTGTTGGACGTGCGGCGGTTCCTGCGCTGGCTGTTGCCGGCCATGGGTCACCTATTTCTTCACTGCTCTGCAAACGTACGTACGAATATGACATCGGCCGGGGGCTCGTACAGCAGCTCCCCGGACCAGTGTGCCCTCAGCGCGGGCCGAGCTCCCATCGCGGACCCGCCGGGGTGTCCTCAATCACCAGGCCCGACTGCTGGAGCTGGTCCCGGATGGAGTCCGCCGTGGCGTAGTCCTTGCGCGCCCTCGCGGCCTGCCGCTGCTCCAGTACGAGCCTGACCAGGGAGTCGACCACGCCGTGCAGGTCCTCGCCCCGGTCCGTGCCGCTCGACCACTGCTCGTCGAGCGGGTCGAGGCCGAGAACACCGAGCATGGCACGGACCTCGGCGAGACGCTCGACCGCCGCCTCCTTGTCGTCGGCGGTCAGCGCGGAGTTCCCCTGGCGCACGGTGGTGTGCACGACGGCGAGCGCCTGCGGGACTCCCAGGTCGTCGTCCATCGCGTCGGCGAAGGCCGGGGGCACGTCGGCGGCGGGCTCGACCGGGCCGCCCGCCTTTTCGACGACCCGCTGCACGAAGCCCTCGATGCGGGCGAACGCGGACTCGGCCTCGCGCAGTGCCTCCTCGCTGTACTCGATCATCGAGCGGTAGTGCGGGGTGCCGAGGTAGTAGCGCAGCACGATCGGGCGCCAGTGCTTGACCATCTCCGAGACGAGGACCGAGTTGCCGAGCGACTTGCTCATCTTCTCGCCGCTCATCGTGACCCAGGCGTTGTGCACCCAGTACGCGGCGAAGTCGTCGCCGTACGCCTTGGCCTGCGCGATCTCGTTCTCGTGGTGCGGGAAGACGAGGTCGACGCCACCGCCGTGGATGTCGAAGGCGCTGCCCAGGTACTTGTGGGCCATCGCCGAGCACTCCAGGTGCCAGCCCGGGCGGCCGCGGCCCCACGGGGTCTCCCAGCTGGGCTCGCCGGGCTTGGCGGCCTTCCACATGGCGAAGTCGCGCTGGTCGCGCTTGCCGGTCTCGCCTTCGCCGGACGGCTGGCGCAGGTCGTCGAGGTCCTGGTTGGACAGCTGCAGATAGCCGTCGTAGGAGCGCACGTCGAAGTAGACGTCACCGTCGGCGGCGTAGGCGTGGCCCCGGTCGATGAGGACCCGCATCATCTCGATCATCTCGGGGATGTGCCCGGTGGCCCGCGGTTCGTACGTCGGCGGCAGGCAGCCGAGCACGTCGTAGCCGTAGTTGAAGGCGCGTTCGTTGCGGAAGCCGATCGACCACCACGGATCGCCGCTCTCGGCGGACTTCGCGAGGATCTTGTCGTCGATGTCCGTGACATTGCGGATGAAGGTCACGTCATAACCGCGGTAGCTGAACCAGCGGCGCATGATGTCGAAGTTGAGTCCCGACCTGATGTGCCCGATGTGCGGGGCGGCCTGCACGGTCGCGCCACACAGGTAGATCGAGACGCAGCCCGGCGTGAGCGGGATGAAGTCACGAGTCTGCCGGGCGCTGGTGTCGTACAGGCGAATGGTCACGCATCAAGGGTAGTGCGCCCGCAGCAGTGCCCCGCGACCGATTCGGCCGCGGGGACACATAAGCGTGACAGTTGTGATGCGTTGGTTTCCTCCGCAGCATTCCGGAGACACCCCCGGATCCACCGGAAAAGGCCCGGCTAGATGTTGCCGACGACCTTGCGGGGGGTGATACGGACGACCACGCGCTCGGCGTCCTCGGCCGACGCCGGGTTGAACTCGGCATACGGCTTACCGGTGTACTTCAGGGACAACTCGTTGATGAGTTCCTGGCCGCCCTCGGTGGTCAGGGTGCCGCTGCCCCGGATCTCGGCGTAGGTGTACGGCGCGTCGGCCGGGTTGGCCAGCACGGTCACCCGCGGCTCCCGGCGGATGTTCCGCTCCTTGCGGCGGCCGATCGTGGTCGAGATCAGCACGTCGTCGCCGTCGTGCATCGCCCAGACGACGGAGAGCTGCGGGGTGCCGTCGGGCTGGATGGTGGCCAGGGTCACGAAGACGGGGCTTTCGAGGAGCTTCTTGAGGTCGTCGGAGAGTGCGGCTGCCACGGTGAGTCCTTCCCCCGGACGGGAGTACGGATAGGTCGCGTGCCCTCGATCCGTACCCAACTCCCCATCAGGAAGGGGTGTTCCCGCTGCTCCGGCACCGTTTTGGCGTAGCCCGCACAGGTCCACGGAACCGGCCGGCCGACTCCGGAGCCGATTATCCGAGCCGGTACACCAGCGCTGTGGCCACCGCGGCGAGCCCCTCGGCCCGGCCCGTCAGACCGAGGCCGTCCGTGGTCGTCCCGGAGACCGAGACCGGCGCGCCGACTGCCGCGGAGAGCGCCGTCGCGGCCTCCTCGCGGCGCGTGCCGATCTTGGGCCGGACGCCGATCACCTGGATCGCCACATTGCCGATAGCGAGGCCCTCGGCCCGTACGATCCGGGCGGCCTCGGTGAGGAGGGTGACGCCGGACGCACCGGACCACTCCGGACGGTCCGTGCCGAAGTGCGCCCCGAGGTCGCCGAGTCCGGCCGCGGAGAAGAGGGCGTCACAGGCCGCGTGCGCGGCGACGTCCCCGTCGGAGTGCCCGGCGAGCCCGTACTCCGAGTCCTCCCAGAGGAGGCCGGCGCACCACAGCTCACGACCCTTCTCGAAGGCGTGCACGTCCGTGCCGATGCCGACCATGGGCAGGATGGCGCCGGGCCCCGGCCCGGGACCGCCCCTAGAAGTCATCGTTGGCCCTCCTGCGGGCGAGTACGGCCTCGGCCAGGACGAGGTCCAGCGGCCGGGTCACCTTGAACGCCTCCTCGTGCCCGGGCACTACCACGACCGGGACTCCGAGCCGCTCGGCCATCCCGGCGTCGTCCGTCGCGCCCTCGCCCTCGAGGCCGACCTTCTCGTGCGCCTCGACCAGCGTGGCGCGGTCGAATCCCTGCGGTGTCTGCACGGCGCGCAGCACAGAGCGCTCGGGCGTGCCGATCACGGGCTCGGGCTCGCCACCGGTGCGGGGCTCGACCTGCTTGACGGTGTCGGCGACCGGCAGGGCGGGGACGACGGCGGGCGCCCCGTCCCGTACGGCCGCCGCGACCGCGTCCACGGTGTCGACGGGCACGAGTGGCCGGGCGGCGTCGTGCACGAGGACGATGCCGATGTCGTCGGGGAGCACGGCGAGGCCGAGCCGCACCGACTCCTGGCGGGTCTCGCCGCCGGGGACGACCAGGATCTCGGTCTTCTCGGGCAGGGAGTGCTCGTCGAGGAGGTTACGGACCTCGGCGGCCCCGCCGGGTGGGGCGACCACGACGACGAGGGAGACGGCCCGGGAGCGGGCCATGGCCCGTACGGCGTGCACCAGCATGGGGGTGCCGCTCAGCGTGCGAAGTGCCTTGGGGGCGCCGGGGCCCAGGCGAACCCCGCGGCCGGCCGCGGGGATGACCGCGGCGGTGCGGACGGTGCGCTGTGTCTCGGACATTGGTTGCGCGTTCAGGTTTGTTTCCTCGGCCGAATTGGGTATGGCCTCAGCGTGCCGGGCGCGACGCCCCGACCGGTCCCTTCCGTGACAACCGGTCTGGGGGACCCGCCCAGCGTCAGCTGGGGGAGAGCTGCCCGGGCCCGGCACACCAGTTGTCGGAAGCGACGGCGGGGCGGATGCTCGCCGGATGCGTGAAGCCGTGAAGAGTGTCTGCTGCACACATGCCGCAGCGCCCGGCGACAGACATACGTCACTCGGGCACCGCGGCACTTTTTGCGGCAGTTTCTTGGAAACCGCACGACTTGCGTCAGGACGCGAGGACCTCGTCGAGCAGCGCCTCGGCCTTGTCCTCGTTGGTGTTCTCCGCAAGAGCGAGCTCGCTCACCAGGATCTGGCGGGCCTTGGCGAGCATGCGCTTCTCACCTGCGGACAGTCCACGCTCGCGTTCCCGGCGCCACAGGTCACGAACGACCTCTGCCACCTTGATCACATCGCCGGAGGCGAGCTTCTCGAGATTTGCCTTGTAGCGACGAGACCAGTTGGTGGGCTCTTCCGCATACGGTGCACGCAGCACCTCGAAGACCCGGTCCAGCCCGTCCTGGCCGACCACATCGCGTACACCGACGAACTCCGCATTGTCCGCCGGCACACGAACCGTCAGGTCACCCTGAGCGACCTTCAGCACCAAGTAGGTCTTGTCCACGCCTTTGATCTGGCGAGTTTCGATGGCCTCGATCAGCGCGGCCCCGTGATGGGGATAGACCACGGTGTCGCCAACCTTGAACGTCATGTGACAGGTACCCCTTCCGTGGCTATCCAGAGTAACACGGGAACGCCCTGTTCTGAATGGCGTTTTCGCAGGTCAGGGCATATCTCGGGGCTTGACAACAGCGACCGGGACGTGCTGCGGGGGTTCTCCGGAACCGGGTATTCGCAGGTCGGAGCGGCTGTGACGACGCGGAGAAACGCGCACGTTACACGCCCTACGGGACCCGTACGAGCGACTGAACGTCCCGGTTTGCCGGAGTCCGGGAGGCTGACTTCCGCTACTCCGTTCGGAGCCAGGTAGGCGGATTCGGACGGGATCAACGAATTGATCACGGCGATGTCGATCGGCGCGTTGATCAAATTAGCGGCCTTCACGCATTACCCGTCGATAATCCGCCGGGTGGACGTCCCGAGAAAATTCGGCGGCCATCCGGGGCAACCACGCGGGAAGGCCGAGCGGGACGCGCGGGAGACGCACAGGAGCGGCCCCACGGGCGGCCCGCCGCCCGCGGGGGCGGGTCGGGTGCGGGGCCGGGACGACGGCTCGGTAACCTGAGCCCGCTGACACGCCCTTAGGGCGGCTTTACGCGCCGCCCCTTCGTCGTCCAAGGAGTTTCCGCCGCCGTGAGCCTCCCCCAACCTTCGGCCGGGGGCGCCCCCTGCCTTCGCCGCGGTGCCCTCGCCGTGACCGCCATCGCGTTCTCGCTCGTCTCGCTCTCCGCTTGCGGAGCGGGGACCACGGCGTCGACGTTGCAGGTCAAGCCGGACAACGCCGCGACCGCCGTCGGCGATGTCAAGATCCAGAACGTAAACGTGATCAGCCAGCCCCGGGGTTCCGAAGGTCCGGCCGTGGTGACCGGCAAGATCTTCAACAACGGCGCCAAGGCACAGATTCTCGAGTCGATCACGGTCGAGGGGGCGGCCTCCAAGGTGAAGCTGTCCCCGCCCAAGGGCTCGGGCCCGCTGACCGTCCCGGCCGGCGGCACGCTCATCCTGGGCGGCGCCGGCAACGCGTCGGCCGTCCTCGCCCGGAGCGGCGAGTCCTTCAGGGACGGGGACGTCCAGCCGGTCGTCTTCGACCTCAGCGAGACCGGCGAGGTCAGGCTGACGGCGTTCGTCGTCCCGGCGCAGGACTTCTTCAAGGACTTCGGCCCGAGCACCCTGCCGACTCCTTCGGCCCCGGCGAAGCCCGGCGGCTCGCCGTCGGGCTCGGCGACCCCCGGCGGTTCTCCGAGCCCGACCCCGGCCGACGAGGAGGCCGAGAACGGCGAGGAGGCCGAGAGCGAGGACGGCCCGAACGGCGACACGGCCGGTGCGAGCGAGTCGGCCGCGGGGCACACAGCCGGTCACTGACCGCGTCCCGCGTCCCGTACGGGGAGACCGAGTCGGGACCGATCCCGTCCCGTACAGGGAGAAGGCCCCGGAGCGTACGAGCTGCTCCGGGGCCTTCTCCGTGCCGACCGGCCTCCTCCGTGCCGTTCAGCGGGCTTGCGGCGTGCGCGCGGCGCAAGCCCGCTCCGCGACCGGCGGCTTACGGCTCGAACTTGTAGCCCAGGCCGCGGACGGTGACCAGATAGCGCGGCGCGCCCGGGTCCGGTTCGATCTTGGCGCGCAACCGCTTCACATGGACGTCCAGCGTCTTGGTGTCGCCGACGTAGTCCGCGCCCCACACGCGGTCGATCAGTTGCATGCGGGTCAGCACCCGCCCGGCGTTGCGCAGCAGCATCTCCAGCAGGTCGAACTCCTTCAGCGGCAGATCCACCTTGCCGCCGCCGACCGTGACCACGTGCCGGTCCACGTCCATCCGTACCGGCCCGGCCTCCAGGGCCGCCGGGACGACCTCCTCCGGCTCCCCGCGGCGGCGCAGCACGGCCCGGATACGGGCCACCAGCTCGCGGGAGGAGAAGGGCTTGGTCACGTAGTCGTCGGCTCCTATCTCCAGCCCGACGACCTTGTCGATCTCGCTGTCCTTGGCCGTCACCATGATCACGGGGACGTTGGAGCGGCCGCGCAGCTGGCGGCACACCTCCGTACCGGGCAGACCCGGCAGCATGAGGTCGAGCAGCACCAGGTCGGCGCCGTTGCGTTCGAACTCGTCCAGCCCTTCGGGCCCCGTGGCCGCGATGGCGACCTCGAAGCCTTCCTTGCGGAGCATGTACGACAACGCGTCGCTGAACGATTCCTCGTCCTCGACGACGAGCACTCGGGTCACGGAAGGACCTCCGGTCGGGTCTCTGAGTAGCCATACGCGGTACAGCCGGGACTACGGTCGGCAGGCCCGCCGCCGGTGGGGGCATGGGTCCGAGGTGGAGCCACTGAGGCCGGCTGGGACGCCCGGACGATTGCGGTCTCGCCTTCGGTAACGAGCGCTGGGGTCACGGAAGGACCTCCGGGGCGGGATGTTGTTCATCGGTGAAAGTCTCGTACGGCCGGTCGTCCTCGTCGTCGAGGTCGTCCGGTTCGATCAGGGGCCGGTCAGGCCGCCGGCCGGCCTTGTCCCGGTCCTTTTCGCGGACCGCTTCCGGGAGCCGCAGGGTGAACGTGGAGCCCTGTCCCTCAGCGCTCCACACCGTGACCTCCCCGCCGTGCGAGGCGGCCACGTGCTTGACGATGGCGAGGCCGAGTCCGGTCCCGCCGGTGGCGCGCGAGCGCGCCGGGTCGACGCGGTAGAACCGCTCGAAGATCCGCTCCTTGTCCCGGTCGGAGATGCCGATGCCCTGGTCGGTCACGGCGATCTCGATGAGGTCCCCGCCGGGTGCGGAGACCCGGCGGCCCGCGATGCCGACGCGGGTACGGGCGGGGCTGTAGTTCACGGCGTTCTCGACGAGGTTGCCGAGGGCGGCGGCGAGCTGGCCGCGGTTTCCCCACACATGGAGGTCCGCTGTGCCACCGGTCGCCATGGTGATCTGCTTGGTGCCGGCCTGCTGGCGGCAGCGGTCGATCGCCTCGGCGAGGAGCTCGTCGATCCGCACGGGCTCGGCGTCCTCCAGCGGGTCGTCGTTCTGCACCCGCGAGAGGTCGATGAGCTCTTGGACGAGGCTGGTGAGCCGGGTGGCCTCGACCTGCATCCGCCCGGCGAACCGGGTCACCGCCTCCGGGTCGTCCGAGGCGTCCATCACGGCCTCGGAGAGCAGCGAGAGCGCGCCGACCGGGGTCTTCAGCTCATGGCTCACATTCGCCACGAAGTCGCGGCGCACCGCCTCTATGCGGCGGGCCTCGGTGAGGTCCTCCACCAGCAGCAGCACCAGCCGTGAGCCCAGCGGGGCCACTCTGGCCGATACGGCGAGGGCCTCGCCCCGGCCGGTGCCGCGGCGGGGCAGATCCAGCTCGACCTGCCGTATCTCGCCGTCGCGTCTGGAGTCCCTGGCCATCTGGAGCATCGGCTCCACGGCCAGCTTGCCGCCGCGGACCAGCCCGAGGGCGTACGCGGCCGAGCTGGCCTTGACGACGCTGTCGGCCTCGTCGAGGACGACGGCCGAGGAGCGCAGCACCGAGAGGACGGTGTCGACGCCCGGGGGCAGCACGGCGTCGGTGTGCAGCGAGCTGCGGGTCGGTTTCGCCTGCTCGCGCTCGCTCCAGCGGAATGCCAGCATGGCGACGACACCGGTACCGACCCCGGCGATCGCTGCCGCTGCGGCGACCGCCGCGTTCACGTCCATGAGTCCAGGTTAAGCGGCTGGTGAGACGGAGCCACAGGCCTCTGAGAACCTACTCGAACAGACGTTGCCCAGAGTTCACCGTCAGGTCGTGGCGGGTTCACTCCGGACAAGCGCCCGTAAGTGGCTGGTCGCGGGGTGGCGCCGGGTGGCGTCGCGGGCGTTGCCAAAAGTTCACCGTGACGTCGGCACCGGTTCATTCCGGCGGCCCGAGCGGGACGCGTGGGCCCTTGAGCGTGGATGCTGGGGAAACCACCAGTTTGACGAGATGAGGATTTCGAATGCGGGACGCATACCACGAGGAGCTCGACTCGATCGGAGAGGGCCTGGTCGAGATGGGCCGACAGGTCGGCTCCGCGATCGGCCGGGCCACCACGGCGATCCTCGACGCGGACCTCAAGCTCGCCGAGAGCGTGATCGCCGGAGACGAGAAGGTGGACGATCTGCAGCGTGAGCTGGAGGCGCGGGCGATCGCCCTGCTCGCCCGCCAGCAGCCGGTCGCCACCGACCTGCGGATCGTCGTCACCTCGCTGCGGATGAGCGCCGATCTGGAGCGGTCCGGCGACCTCGCGCAGCACGTCGCCAAGCTCGCCCGGCTCCGCTTCCCCGACACGGCCGTGCCGGGCGACCTGCACGCCACGATCCTGGAGATGGGCCAGCTCGCGCAGCGGCTGATGGCCAAGGCCGCCGAGGTGATCATCACCAAGGACGTCGACCTGGCGCTCCAGCTGGAGCAGGACGACGACGCGATGGACCTGCTGCACCGCGCGCTGTTCCAGCACCTGATGGACGACCGGTGGAAGCACGGCATCGAGACGGCGGTCGACGTGACGCTGCTCGGCCGCTACTACGAGCGCTTCGCGGACCACGCGGTGTCCGTGGCCAAGCGCGTCGTCTACCTGGTCACCGGCGAACACGCGGATGAGATCACGCCGCCGACCTCGGTCGAGGGCGCCTAGGCCCGCCTGCCGGCGGGCGGGCCGGCATTGCCCGGGAGGCCCGCCAGGCCGACGGAGCGCCGCGGGGCCGCCGGCCGCTGCTAGGCCTCGGGCCGCTGCGGAGCAACGGCGGGGGGGGGGGCGGGGGGGGCGGGCGGCCGGCGCCGCGGGCTGGGCGCGCGGGGGGGCGGCGG
>NZ_JBEXKU010000114.1:0-18792 GCF_040609575.1 Streptomyces sp. NPDC004647
CTCAACGCATTCCAGATCGCCTTCGAGGGCCGGCTCACCCCGGCCAACAGCTGAACCTCAACAACCAAGATCAGCCGTTAAATTGACACACCCGGACGTCCTGAAGTGCCCTCGGCAAGGGCCCTGAACCGGCTTCGTCGTGGCGGGACGTGCCCGAGCGTTGAGTGACCCGGTTTATGCCGGGGTGATGGCACGTCGTGCTTCCTCTTCGTGGTGTGTGGGGCTGGTCGGCCACTGTGGCGCAGGGTCAGGCGGTGCGGCGCCCGGTGCCCTTGGAAGGTGTCGCGAGCATCGGTGCGCTGGGGGGTTGTGCGGCGGGGGATGGCTTAGCTCCCGGCAGTCGGAGCCCTTTGAGCGCGAGGGCGTTGACGGCGACGATGATGCTGGAGCCGGACATGGACAGCGCGGCGATCTCCGGGCGGAGGACCAGACCGGAGATGGGCTCGAAGACGCCTGCGGCGATCGGCAGGGCGATGGCGTTGTAGCCGATGGCCCAGCCGAGGTTCTGCCGCATCTTCCGCAAGGTTCCCCGGCCGATGCGCAGTGCGGTGGGCACGTCGAGGGGGTCGGAGCGCATGAGGACGAGGTCGGCGGTTTCGATGGCGACATCGGTGCCGGCGCCGATGGCGATGCCGAGGTCGGCCTGGGCCAGCGCCGGGGCGTCGTTGACGCCGTCGCCGACCATGGCGACCTTGCGTCCGTCCCGCTGCAGCTCGGCGATCTTGGCAGCCTTGTCACCGGGCAGGACCTCGGCGATGACGGTGTCGATGCCGAGTTGCTGGGCGATGCGCTCGGCGGTGGCCTGGTTGTCGCCGGTGAGCATGACCACTTCGACGCCGAGGGTGTGCAGTTCGGCCACTGCGGCGGCCGAAGTTTCCCGGGGCGCGTCGGCGATGCCGATCAGTCCTGCCGCCCGTCCGTCGACGCCTGCGATGACGACCGTGCGGCCGTTCGCGGCCAGCTCCTCGCGGCGGGCGGCCAGTGAACCCAGAGCGACGCCTTCGCGTTCGGCGAGCCGGCGGTTTCCGACCGCGACGCGGTGTCCGTCGACGACGGCCGTGGCGCCGTGGCCGGGGATATTCTCGAAGTGCCGGGCGCTCGCCGTGCCCACCATGTGGTCTTCGCCGTACCGTACGACGGCTTCGGCCAGCGGGTGCTCGGACTCGCGCTCGACCGCCGCCACCAAGCGCAGCAGCTGTGCCTCGTCCGCGCCGGGGGCAGTGACCACGTCGGTGACTTCCGGTTCACCTCTCGTCAGAGTGCCGGTCTTGTCCATCACGACCACCTGGATGGACGCCGCGGCCTCCAAAGTGATGGCGTTCTTGAACAGCACACCACGCCGGGCCCCCAGGCCCGTACCGACCATGATCGCCGTGGGGGTCGCAAGACCCAGGGCGTCCGGGCAGGTGATGACCACGACGGTGATGGCGAACAGCATCGCGGTGCCCAACGGGCGGCCGGTGGCCAGCAGCCAGACGGCCAGCGTCGCAGCCCCGCCGATGAGGGCGACGAACACCAGCCAGAACGCTGCCCTGTCCGCCAGCCGCTGGCCCGGGGCCTTGGAGTTCTGGGCTTCCTGGACCAGCTTGACGATCTGCGCCAGCGCGGTGTCGGAGCCGACCTTGGTGGCGCGCACCCGCAGCGTGCCGTTGGCGTTGATGGTCGCCCCGATGACCTGCGAGCCAGGGGCTTTGTGCACCGGCAGGCTCTCGCCGGTGACCATCGACTCGTCGACCTCGCTCTCGCCCTCCTCGACCACACCATCGACGGCGATCTTGGCCCCGGGGCGGACCAGGAGCAGGTCACCGACCACGATCTCACCTGTGGGTACCTCGACCGGTTCGCCGTCGCGCACGACGAGGGCCTTGGGCGGGGCGAGGTCGAGCAGGGTGCGGATGGCGTCGTTGGCGCCGCCCCGGGCGCGCATCTCGAACCAGTGGCCGAGCAGCACGAAGGAGGCCAGTACGGTGGCCGCTTCGTAGAAGACGTCGCCGCCCCCGGTGAGCGTGATGATCAGGGAGTACAGCCAGCCGGAGCCGACGGCGACCGCGACCAGCACCATCATGTCCAGGGTGCGGGCCCGCAGGGCGCGCACGGCCCCGTCGAAGAAGATGGTGCACGAGTAGAAGATCACCGGCAGGCTCAGCAGTAGTGCCCACACGTCCTGGCGCAGCCCGAAGGGGACCGGTGCGTGGAGGCCGAACACGTCCTCGCCGATCGGCGACCAGATCACGATGGGGATCGAGAAGACCAGCGCCACCAGGAAGCGGTTGCGCATATCGGCCACCATCGCCGCCATCGACATCGCGCCGTGCCCGCCGTGGCCCATCACCTCGTGCGGTGACGGTGCCTCCTCCGGGGCTTCGGGCGCCTCGGCAGGGGCCGCGTGCGTGGGCTGCTTCATGCGCTCCGGCTCGACGATCATGCCCGCGGCGCGGCCCTCTTCCCCCGCCCGCGCTTCCTGCACGTCCTCGACGGGCGGATCGGGTTCGTCCATCGGGTCACAGACATGGGAAGGCACCACCTGTCCCGCACAGTGGTAGCCGCACTCCTCCACCCAGCGGCGCAGCTCGGCCAGCGACGTCTCGCGTGGATCGAAGACCACCGTCGCCGACTGAGCGACCGGATTGACCTCGACCTCCAGCACCCCTGGCCGCCGCCCCAGTACGGTGGCGACCGTACTCTGCTGCGACGCCCACGCCAGGCCACGTATGTCCAGCACCGCCGTGCTTCGGTCCTTGCCGGGCCCATGGTCGTGGTGCACGGGCTGATCTTGTCGATGCACCGTGACTCCTCCTCAGGTGTGAGGCATGCCCGCTCACACGCGGCAACCGGGTCACAACTAACCGGCACACGGTCACGCCTCTCGGACGTGCCCAGGCCTCTGGCGGCGCTGGCCGGAACGCGCACCTTCACTACTGGGTGCCCGGTCTTTGGCGTCGCTCACAGCCGGCTCGGTTCTCGGTCGAGTCCAGACCGCCGTACGAGTCCCGTCCCGCTCGGCGATCTATGCCGCAGGATGCGGCATAGGGCAATGGTCAATGAGTCCGATCGTTCGGGCCACTTCCAGGAAACGCGGGGACTCTCCCTTACCGCCGCGCTGCTCTTCCAGGAACTGGGTGTGCAGCGCACGCCTTCGTTCTACGGCCCGTCGAGCACGCGCAGCATCAGACTGGCGGCGGGTTTGGGGCCGAGCGAGGTGGACTTGCGGGGAAGCAGTGCCCGCGCACTGCCTGACCACAGGACGCCGCGCGTGACCGTGGACAGGTCGCGGCGAGCGCCGGGTCGTAGCGCACGGCTCGAAAGGGACGTAGTTGCAGTCCCCGCGGGCGGAGGTGGACATCGGCGGCTCCGGGGCGTTGGGCGCGGCCTACCAGAGGGGCGGGCGATTTCCGTGTCGCCCGCCCCTTTTGATTTGGGCCGCTGGTGTCAGGCCGTTGCCGGCTCTGGCTGTGCCTGGGGCGCGGGAGGCTTCAACTGGCCGGTGCGGTGCAGCCCGTACAGGGCTGCGGCGCACGCCAGGCCCAGCGCGAACAGCGCGATCCAGGGCAGCGCGGACATCCCTGCCGCGCGGGCCGCGTCCAACGCGGCCCCGGTGAGCAGGTTGCCCAGGGTGATCCCGATACCGCAGATGGTGTTGTACAGCCCGTAGTGCGTGGCGACGAGGCGGTCCCCGGAGAGTCGGACGATGGTGTCCATCTCAAACGGGTAAGCGATCATCGTGCCCACGGCGAGCAGCAATGCGGCGAGCGTCGGCGGTGCGGCCGCGAGCAGCCACAGCCCCACCCCGCCGTCCGGAACCGGCAGCGCGGTGGCGATCAGCAGGGGCACGAACGCCACGCCCATCGTGAGCAGCCCCCAAGTGAGCGCCCGGCCCGGCTCCATACGAGCCTTGCACCAGGCGGTCACCTTCGTCTGGAAGAGGATCGTGCTCAAGCCGGAGACGGCGAAGAGCACCGCCACCGCCGCCGTGCCGAACTCCCCATCTCCGCCGAGCCGTCGAACCTCCAGCGGCAGGGCGAGGTAGACCTGGAACTGCATAACGTAGAAGCCGATCATGGCTACCGAGAACAGCAGGAACGGCCGGTTGGCCACGATGCCGCGCCACTGGGACAGCACGCTTTCCCGCTGGCCGGTTCCCTTGGCCTGCGTGTCGTTGGCACGACGGGCGGGCAGGGCCCGGATCTGCACGATGCTCAGCAGAGCGAAGATGCCGGCCGCCACCAGGCAGGTGACGCGGAAGTCAACGCCGGTCAGCACCATGCCCACCAGCGGGCCGAGCAGGATGCCCGCCTGGTAGAAGACGTTGAACAGCGCGAACGCCTCGACGCGGCGCTCCCCGGCGTCCGCCGCCAGATAGGCCCTGACGGCGGGGTTGAACAGGGCTCCCGCCAGCCCGGTGGCGGCGGAGGCGGTCAGCAGGGCGGGGACGGAGTCGACCAGCCCGAGGGTGGCGAAGCCGACGATGCGGAGCACCAACCCGGCGATGATCATTGGCTTGTAGCCGAGCCGGTCGGCCAGTGTTCCGCCGACCAGGAACATGCCCTGCTGGCTGAAGTTCCGCACGCCCAGGATGAGTCCGACGATCCATCCAGCCAGTCCGAGGGTGCCCGAGAGGTGCGCGGCCAGGTAGGGCATCAGCATGTAGAAGCCGAGGTTGATGGTGAACTGGTTCACCATCAGCAGCTGGACGCTGCGGTCGTAGGAGCGCACCTGTGCGATGGTTCCCTTCACTGGCCCTCCTCCTGGGTGTCGGACTCGGCGAGCGTGTCGACCACTTCGGCCTCTTCAGGATGTTCGGAGTAGGGAAGCGGACCGACGGCCTCCGTCGCTTCCGGTGCCGCGGAGAGAGGCAGCGGATCGACAACGGTGGTGCACCGGGTCCAGCGGGCGACCTCCTTCTCGTCCAGGCGGCCGATCACTTCCGGTTCTGCGGCCGGCGGAGAGCCGTGCAGGCCGTGGGCGGCGCAGTAGTCGTCGTCGTACACCGTCCCCAGATAGCGTTGCGGTCCGTCGGGGAAGATCGCCGCGATCGCCGTGTCTGCGGGTAGGGTGCGGGCCAGCCATCCGGCGACCAAGGCGACCGCGCCCACGCTCCACCCGCCGGTGGCGTAGTGCGAGGCGGCCAGCTGCCGACAGGTCCACACCGCCTCCTTCGGGGCCACCCAGTGCACCTCGGAGAAGTTGTCGTAAGCGACGTTGCGGGGGTAGATGCTCGAACCCAGGCCCCGCATCAACCGAGGACGGGGGGGCTGCCCGAAGATGGTCGAGCCGATGGTGTCCACCCCGACCAGCCTCAGTTCGGGGTAAAGCTGCCGCAGGACCCGGGAAACCCCTGCGGAATGGCCGCCGGTTCCCACGCTGCACACCAGTACGTCGATGTGGCCGAGCTGGGAGGCCAGCTCCAAGGCGAGCGGGGTGTAGGCGGCTACGTTGTCGGGGTTGTTGTACTGGTCCGGGCACCACGAGCCGGGGTGCTGCTCCATGAGTTGGGCTACGCGGTCGCGGCGGGCCTGCTGCCAGCCGCCGGTCGGGTGGGGTTCGGAGACGATGTTGACCTGGGCTCCGTAGGCGGTCAGCAACTGGGTCATGGACCTCTCCAGGCCAGGGTCGGTGACCAGGGTGACGGGGTGGCCGAAGACCATGCCGGCCAGGGCGAGGCCCAACCCGAGGGTTCCGCTGGTGGATTCGATGATCCGGCCGCCTGGTTGCAGATCGCCGCGGGCACGGGCCCGCTCGACCATGTGCAGCCCAGGGCGATCCTTGATGCCGCCCGGGTTGAAGCCCTCCAGCTTCGCCCAGAACCCGCGACCGGCCGGAGCCAGGGGCTCGGAGATCCGCAGTATCGGGGTGTTGCCCACCAAGCCGGACATGCTGTGCGCGAGGGCTGAGCCCGAATGGCAGGTGCTGGCAAGGGAGGAGACCGTAGGGGTCACAGATTGCATGGTTTCGCTCTCGCTCGATGAGTGTGCGGGTGGCTCATCTCGCGTGCCGGGTGCTCGGAGTGATGCCCCGGACCAGGCAGCACGCGGCGGTCGGGTCTTCCCGGCCGCATCGGCGAGGCCCTATATGCGCCAGCAACAGACGACGGCGAGCCGGTGTCTACCCGTGAGCGGCGTGCAGGGGCCGCGCGGCCCTCGTCCGGCCACCGCTGGCCGCAGAGACCGCCAAGCGAACACCCCAGCGAACGCCGCCAGGGGCATCCCGGCAAGGAGCGGCCGTCCGACAGTCCCACCTGCCGGGCCCACCAGGGCCTGCGTACACACGTGGCCTGCGGCCGGCGCGGCTGCCACCGCCTCCGCCGTCTCGGCTCGCTGTTCCAGCTGAGTGGCCACAGCCTGGGGCATGGCGCCCTGCGGCTCGTCCGCGCCGAGGGCGGTTGCGGCGCAGCTGACCAGAGCCAGCAGCACAGGGCCCACCAAGAAGGTGACCAACAGGCGAAGCAGCCACAGGCGGGGAGCCGATCCGGGGGTGTTCGGGCAGCCGGTGGGCGTCGGCATGGGGGCCGAAGGCCACTGGGGCGGCTGGAGGTGCTGATGGGATGGCACGGTTCCTCCGTGCGGCAGCCGCTTTCCTAAGAACTTGGAGCGGGCCGCAGACAGGGGCAGACGGATGGCGAGCAGGCGCCAGGCCGAGCCTCCGCTGCACGGTGTGAGCGCGCAGGAAGCGTGGGCGAGCGGCACTGGGGTGCTGGCCGCGCCGGACTGACCGATTGCAGGGCCAGGCCGGTGGTGTGCCGTGGAAGGCGTCGACCAGCAGGAAGACGCCCGGGACTAGATCCGAAGGACCGTGGAACTGCCTCTCAAGGGTGGAGGCGCCGAGGCAATATCGATGGGACTGGTCACCGCCGCCGGGTGCGCGTGCAGGGTTTGCACCGCATCCAGGGGAGCCGGGCAGGGAGCGGGCAGCTCCATACCGTGTTCGGGCTGGCCGGACAGGCAGTCCTGCGGCGGGTGAGCTGACGAGTCGTGGCCGCCGTTGTGGCCGCCAGGCGCAGGACCCTCGACTGAGGGGTCGGCGGTCTCACGGTGTCCGCCGTCCTCGTGTCCGTCGTCGGAGACGGTCTGGACGGCAGCGGGTGCCGCCGCAGAGATGTGGCCCGCTGCGCCTTCGGCACTCATGCCATGCGTGTACAGCAGGCCCAGCAGCAGCGTAGCCAGCCACAGCACATGCAGCGGACCCGCTCGACGGGAGCGGGCCCGCAGCGCGCTGAATGTCGGCTGGGCCGTGACCATGCCGTGATCCTAACCGCACTGTGGTGGCCTACCGCGCCCCCGCGCCTGAACGGGGGGTGAAACCCGCCACCCCCCGCTACGGCAGCGGACGTTGGATGACCGGCCGCTCGAGCGGCGCTGACCTGCGCATAAACGCCGCAAGGCATGGGCCACGCTCTGCCGGGAATCGCGCTGTGATTTTGCCGCTTCTCGACTGTGCGAACCGGGCCGGAGCCGAAACGGCCAGGGTCTTCATGCGACTTTGGTCATGGTCTTGCCGCAGCAGCAGGTCGGGTTCTCCTGGCCCTGGCAGGTTCGCGGTGCTCCCTTGGTCACGGTGACTTCGCATCCGCATGCCGGGTCGGGGCAGCGGTAGACCTCGCCTTCGACGAACGGCATCGCGGTCACCTCCTTCTCCGGCTTCATCGCTTGCACGTCGACGCTAGTGCTGCACCGCGTTAGATCGTTGAGGGTGCTGTCGTCTGCCACGAGAACGTCAGTGGGTTCTGCCACTGGGTGTCAGTGGTTCTGCCATGAAGGTGTGTCAGTAGAGGTCTGGATCTGTCGGTACGGCGATGGCGTGGGCCAAGGGGCCGTCCTCGTCGGCGGACACGGAGCCGTCGTACCAGGCCCGGTAAGAGGACGGTGGCGTCCAGGTCGCTGAGGGCGTCGCGCTGGAGGGGCCGCTGGTACGGGCCTTTCGGGTCGCGCCGGGCACTCCTGGGCCTGTGATCCTTCTCAGCGCCACGGAGTACCGAAACCAGAGGGCGGCCGCCGGGGCGCGCTGCTAACATACATACATGCATGTACGAACCCAGTCGGATCCGGACCGGTCCGCCGGGCGGGGCTCGGCCAGTCGTCCCCGTTCCAGCCAGGCCGAACGCAGCGCGCAGACCCGCAGCGCCCTGCTGGAGTCCGCAGCCCGGGGCCTGTCCCGGTACGGCTACGGCAACCTCGTGCTGGAGCAGGTGGCCAGCGACGCCGGGTACACCCGGGGCGCCCTCTACCACCAGTTCAAGGACAAGCAGGACCTGACCCTGGCCGCCCTCCAGTGGATCCTCGACACCTGGGAGCAGGAGGTGGGCCGCCTCGTCGGCCAGGAGTCGGAGCCCGTCGCGGCGCTGCTGGCCATGGCGCGCGGACACGCCGTCTTCTGCCGACGCGACTTCGCCCGCATGGCGATCGCGCTGCGGCTGGAGTTCACCGGGCAGGACCATCCCGTCGGGCGCGAGGTGGAGCGGAGCTACGACGAGCTCGTTACCCACTGCGTCCAGCTCATCGACGCCGGCCACGCGGCGGGAACGATCCCGTCCGGCCCTCCGGCCCGTACTCTCGCGCTCGCCTTCGTCGGCGCCCTCGAAGGAACCGTCGTCGCCCTGGTCGGCCAGGCCCCGCATGACGAGCTGCTCGCCGAACGCGCCGCCGCCGGCGTGCTCGGACTCACCCCCGCTGCCTCCGACCGGACGGAGGACCACTGATGAGGATCCCGAAGACCGCGCACACGTCCCGCCACTGGCGCATCCACGAGATCGCCCCGGACTTCCGCGTCGAGGACGTCTGGGCCCTGCCGACGCCCGGCGGCCCCGACGACCTTCCGCTGCTGGTGGAGTGGTTCGCGAAGGACGACGGCCCGAACCCCTTCTCCGGTGTCGCCCGTGTCCTCCTCGCGATCCGCTGGCACCTCGGGAAGCTCTTCGGCTGGGACAAGGCCGGCTCCGGCGTCGGCTCCCGGGTGCCGACGCTGCGTACCCGGTTGCCGGAAGATCTGCGCGAGGGTCCGTGCGGGCCGGATCTCCAGTCCGTGCCGTTCACCTCGGTCTACCTGACGGGCACCGAGTGGACGGCCGAGAGCGCCAACAAGACCGTGCACACCGTGATGCACATCGGCTGGGTCCCGGATGACGCCGGCGGCTACCGCGGCCAGATGGCTGTGCTCGTGAAACCGAACGGCCTGCTCGGCAGGATCTACATGGCCGCGATCGTGCCGTTCCGGTACCTGATCGTCTACCCGGCGCTGATGCGCATGATCGGACGGGGGTGGCGGGTCGGCCGCCGACCTGACTTGCGGGCACCTCAGCAAGACCAAGACCGTCCCCTGCCAGCCGTTGAAGACGCCGCTACTCGGACTCGCCCGAGGCAAGTCAAGGAGATGAAGGTGGAATCAGGAACCAACCGTCCCGTCCACCGAGACGGAGCGAACAGGGATCATCGCGTGCTGACCGTCCGTCAACAGCACAACGTCCCCCAGGCGATCCGCGCTCTCAGCCCGACCGACCCCGACTACATCGACGCCTTCACGCTCATCACGCATGACGCCTCACACAGGTCACCGGAGCAGTGGGCCCGCGCGGCGTTCGAAGACGTCGCGGGCCTCCAAGGCCAATTCATCTGGCGGGTACTTCTTGGCCTGCGTCTGAAGCGGCAGGCATCACCGGACCACGTGGCCGGATGGAGGATCGCTGACCGCCGCGACAGAGGGATCAGGCTCGAAGCCCACTCCTGGATGCTGACCGCCCACCTCGTCGTCCAGGTCGATGACGAGCAGGTCTCGTTGGCCACGATCCTCCGCTACGACCGGCCGATAGCGGCACGCATCTGGTCGCCGCTGTCCGCGGTACACCGCCGATTGGCGCCCGACCTGCTGCGCGACGCGCACAGGGTTCAGCAGCAGAGGCCGCGCCGATGATCCCGTCCGCGAAGTACGACGAGATCGCGCGGACGGCACAGGCCCTGCTCGCAGAGTAGAGCGAGCCAGAAAGCTCGGACACAGGACAAGCGGACGGACCCGCAGGCAGGGAGCCTCACCCACTGACACTTCTCGCGGCAGACCCACTGACATTTCTACGGCAGACGACAGGTGCGTTCGTCCTGGCAGTGGGGTCGTTGAGGTAGAGGCCGCACGCGCAGTCGAGGGCTTCCTCCGGTGATCCGGACGGGTAGCCGCTGGGCAGGACGTTGTCCTGGTAGCCGTCGCGGCTGGCGAGGTAGATCGCGAAGCCCCAAGTGTGCAGGACCCCGCCGAAGCGCAGGCGGCACAGCGGCAGGGCCTGCCCACCGGGCAGCGTTCCTGCGACGTAGGCGAATCCGGCGCGAAAGCGCACGTCGACAGCGGCCAGCTGCGGCCAGCGCGAGCGGGCGTGCTGGTTCAGGCGCTGGCGCAAGTGGTGTTGCATCGACTCCGGTGGGTTCTTCGGCATGGCGCCCATCGTGCCTGCTCCCGCCAGCGTCCGCCATGATCCACTCCTGTCGGTGACACAGGGGCGGGGGCGGTCGGGGTGGCACGGACGCAAGCGGTGCGGGTGATGCTGGAGGAGGCGGTGCGCGCGAAGCTGGAGCGGACCGCCTCCTCAGCCAGAGCCCAGGTCCGGGAGGCATTGCGGGCCAGGATCGTGCTGGCGGCGGCCGGGGGCGACGCCAACGCTGCGATCGCCAGGGACCAGGGCGTGAGCGTGAACACGGTGCGCAAGTGGCGTCGGCGGTTCGCGGCCACCGGCCAGGCCGGGCTGCGGGACGCACCGCGCCCAGGGCGCCCCCGCATCCACGGGCCAGAGGTGCGCGTTGCCGTCGTGGCGACCGCGACCTGCGCCCCTCCGCACCCGGAGTCGACCTGGTCGCACCGGGCGATCGCCGCGCACCTGGCCACACGGGCGATTTCCGCCTCCCAAGTGGGCCGGATCCTGGCCGATTTGGACCTCAAGCCGCACCGGGTCCGCGGCTGGCTCACCCGCCGTGACACACCCGACTTCTGGGACCGGGTCGAAGACGTCTGTCGCCTCTACCTCGCTCCACCCCCGGGTGCGGTCGTGCTGTCCATCGACGAGAAGACGGCCATCGCCGCCCGCTCCCGCCGCCACCCGGGCCAGGCGCCCGCGCCCGGCCGACCCGCGTTGCAGGAGTTCGAGTACCGCCGGCACGGCACCGCTTCCATCGCCGCCGCCCTGGACGTGCGCACAGGCGAGGTCCTCACCCAGCCGATCGTGCGCAACGGCTCGGCGACCTTCGTCCGCTTCCTCACGATGCTCGATCGGACCATCGACCCACGCCACGAGATCCACATCATCCTGGACAACGGATCCGCGCACACCGCGAAGAACACCAGAGCGTGGCTGGCCGCCCATCCGTGCTGGCACGTGCACTGGACGCCGCCCCACGCCTCGTGGCTCAACCAGGTCGAGCTGTACTTCTCCACCCTGGCCCGCCGGGTCCTGCGGCACGGCGACTTCCCCAGCCGGGACGACCTCATCGACAAGATCGACACGTTCGCGATCCGACACAACACGACCGCCAAGCCCTACCGCTGGACCTACGACGGCTCACCACTCAAGGCCGCATGACCCTCAATGAATCAATGCGGTGCAGCACTAGAACTCTTCCCCTGGGGCAAGGTCAAGCACGAGGAAGGCCCCTGGCACGCGGAGTCACTCCGTCTGTGCGGGTGTGGACTCGATGATGTGGCAGATCACTCCGGGCTCTCCGCGTCCTGCGGCCTGGTCGGCGCGGTCGCGTGCGCTGTGCAAGGTTGCGCGTAGGGCCGTCAGGTCGGCGATGCGCTGGTCGATCTCGGCCAGGTGCTCATCCAGCAGGCCGGTGACCAGCTCACACGGCTGCTGGCCCTGGCGTTGGAGGTCGAGGATGCGCTTGATCTCCTTCAGGCTCAGGCCGAGGGCTTGGGCCTGGCGGATGAAGCGCAGCACGGGCAACGCGTCGTTTGTGTAGGTGCGGTAGCCGGCGGGGGTTCGTTCGGGCGGGTCGATGAGCCCTGTGGTCTCGTACAGGCGCACGGCCTTGGGGCTCAGCCCGGTCTGCTCGGCGACGCGGCCGACGGTCAGCATGGCCCACTTCCTTTCCTCTCGATACCGCCATTGTCAGCTTGACCTTGCCCTAAGGGCAAGGTTTTAGCGTCGTGGACATGAGGACGCAGACTGGCACTGACCGCGTACGAGGAGACCGAGCGCCCATGACCACCACCCGTCCCCCTCGGGCCGATCTCTCGGCGACCGACCTGGAGATCACCGGGATGACCTGCGCCTCGTGCGTGGCCCGGATCGAGCGGCGGCTGAACAAGCTGCCCGGCGTGAGCGCGAGCGTGAACCTGGCGACCGCCAGCGCGCATGTCACCCACGACGCCACCATCACCCCGGATGATCTGGTCGCCACCGTCAAGGCGGTCGGCTACGGAGCCACCGTGGCCGGCGGCGAGACCGCCGGGGCTGAGGAGCAGGAGGCCGCCGAGGCCGGTGACGTCGAGGCCCGGCGCATCACCGATCTGCGCCGCCGCCTGGTCATCTCCGCCGTGCTGGCGCTGCCGGTGGTCGCCCTGTCGATGGTGCCCGCGGTGCAGATACCGGCCTGGCCATGGGTGACGCTCCTGCTGGCCAGCCCGGTGGCGCTGTGGGGAGCGTGGCCCTTCCACCGAACCGCCGCCCTGAACCTGCGACATGGGTCGGCGACCATGGACACCCTCGTCTCCCTGGGCGTACTTGCTGCCTACCTGTGGAGCGCCGCCGCCCTGACGGTCGGCGGCAAGCACCTTTACTTCGAGGTCGCGGTCGTCCTGACCGGGTTCCTGCTGGCGGGCCGGTTCTTCGAGGCCCGGGCCAAGCGCCGCGCCGGAGAGGCGATCCGGGCGCTGATGGATCTGGGCGCCAAGGATGTCGCCGTGCTCCGTGACGGGACGGAAGTCCGCGTACCAGTGGAGGAGCTGGCGGTCGGGGACGTGTTCGTGGTCCGACCTGGAGAGAAGATCGCCACCGATGGCGAGGTGGTGGACGGTTCCTCGGCGGTGGATGAGTCGCTGCTGACCGGTGAGAGCATCCCCGTGGAGGTCTCGGTCGGCTCGCAGGTCACCGGGGCCACGGTCAACAGCCACGGGCGCCTCCTGGTACGCGCCACCCGCGTCGGCGCCGACACCAAGCTGGCGCAGATCGCACGCCTGGTGGAGCAGGCCCAAACCGGCAAGGCGGCCGTGCAGCGGCTCGCCGACCGCATCTCGGCGATCTTCGTCCCCATCGTCATCGCCCTGGCTGCCGGCACCTTTGCCGTGTGGATGCTGCTCGGCGCGCCCGCGGCCACCGCGCTGACCGCGGCGATCGCGGTGGTCATCATCGCCTGCCCCTGCGCTCTGGGGCTGGCCACACCTACCGCGTTGATGGTGGGAACCGGTCGTGGCGCCCAGCTCGGGCTGCTGATCCGCGGACCGGAGGTGCTGGAGTCGACCCGGCGGATCGACACCATCGTGCTGGACAAGACCGGCACCGTCACCGAGGGCAAGATGAGCCTGGTCGAGGTCATCCCCGCGGACGGTGAGGACGACCAGAAGGTGCTGCAGCTGGCCGGTGCGCTGGAAGACGCCAGCGAACACCCCATCGCCCAGGCGATCGCCGCAGCCGCACGCAGCCGCCTCGGCTCCCTGCCCGTGGTGGAGGACTTCGCCAACACCCAGGGGCGCGGGGTCACCGGCCGCATCGACGGGCTGACCGTGCTGGCCGGCCGGGAGTCCTGGCTGCGGGACAACGGGTCCCTGACCCTGCCCGGTGACCTTGCCCGCGCCCGGGATGCGGCCGAGGCACGGGGACACACCGTGGGGTTCGCCGCCTGGGACGGCCGCGTACGGGCCGCGTTCGCCGTGGCCGACACCGTCAAGCCCACCAGCGCGCGGGCTGTGGCCGACCTCAAGTCCCTCGGGCTCACGCCCATTTTGCTGACCGGCGACAACACGGCGGTCGCCCGCGCGGTCGCCGCCGAGGTCGGCATCGAGCAGGTCATCGCCGAGGTCCACCCGGAGGACAAGGTCGCCGAGATCCAGGCCCTGCAGCGGCAGGGCCGGGCGGTGGCGATGGTCGGTGACGGCGTCAACGACGCGGCCGCTCTGGCCCAGGCCGACCTGGGCTTGGCCATGGGCACCGGCACCGACGCTGCGATCGCCGCCTCCGACCTCACCCTGGTGCGAGGAGATCTGGGGGCCGCGCCCGACGCCATCCGGCTGGCCCGCCGCACCCTGCGCACGATCAAGGCCAACCTGTTCTGGGCCTTCGCCTACAACGTCGCCGCCCTGCCGCTGGCAGCCCTCGGCATGCTCAACCCGATGATCGCCGGCGGGGCCATGGCGTTCTCCTCGGTGTTCGTCGTGACCAACAGCCTGCGGCTTCGCCGCTTCCAGACCCTGCACCGCTGATCCGCCAACCACCGCAGTGGCCCAGCCGGGAGTACCTGGCCGGGCCGCTGTCGTTTGGGTGGTACGTCAGCTGACGAGGCGGGCCCGGTAGTCACCTGCCCGCTCGACCGCCGCAACCAGTGCAGCGGGATCCATCTCGGCGTTCTCCAGACGCACGGTGGTGCGACCGGAGCGGGCATCGGTGCTGGCCGAGCGGACCCCCGGCACCTCCTCCAGCTCCTCGTCGATCAGCAGGCCACAGCTGGCACAGTGCATGCCCTCGACCTCAAGAATCAGCTGGGGGCCGCTGTCCGCCTCGCGCTTGCCACGGAACCACTTCACTGCGGGCCTCCCTGGAAGTCGATCTGCCCAGTCTGCATACCCATGGCGCAGGAGAACCGGAGCATGCCGGGTTTCCGGGTGCCCAGGTCGATCTTCGTGTCGCCGTTGCGCTTGACGATCTCCTGCACCCCGAGCTCGGGGATGGTGAAGGCACGGGCACACCCTCCGGAGTCCTTGCCGCGCAGCACCAGCGTGGTCGGCATGCCCGCCTTCGCCGTGAACTGGGTGGGGACGTAGAAGTCGGTCACGGTCAGAGTGACGATCTGCCGGCCGGAGGCGTCGGTACGCACCGGCTGGTCGGTCGCGGGCGTCTGCGCGCCGGTGGATCCGCGCTGGGATTCGTTTTCGGTCCCCCCTTCGACGGTGAAGGGTGCGGTTGCCGCGGCTGGCTTGTCCTGGTCGAAGGAGACCCATCCTCCCGCCTGCAGCCCGGAGGCCACCGTCCAGGTGGCGATGGCCAGCACCACCACACCGGTGAGGGCGGCGAGCTGACCGGAGAGCGCCTGGCTGGTACGGCGGAAGAGGTAGCCGAGGGCTGCGAACAGCGGAGCGGTACCGAGCACGAACCCCGCCATGACCGCCGCCCCGGCCACCGGTGATCCGGCGGTGACCGCGATCAGCTCCATCGACAGCGTCACCCCGCACGGTACGAGAACCGTGGCGAAGCCGATCAGGGCGGGGGTGGCGACGGAGTCGGTCTTGGCGCTGCGTCGGAGCAGTCGGCCGAAGGCCGCCGGTGGTCGGGGCATCAATCGCCCCACTGCCTTGACGCCGAAGAGGTCCAGCGCGAACAGCACCATCAGGACGCCAGCGGCCACCAGCAGCGCCGCCTGGGTCCGCGGACTGGGCTGCAGCGCCGCGCCGAAGATCCCCAGCAGGGCCCCAAGGATCGTGTGGGAGAGCAGTTTCCCGATCAGGAACGCGCCCACCGGCGCCAGACGCCGGGCCGATGGCTCTGGTGTCGGGGGCGCGGCGGCCCGCTGGACCGTGGCCGTGCTGCCTGCGGATTTTGGTCGCTTCAAGGTGGACGCGGGGACTTGGGCGGGGTCACGGCGGGTGACCGCACCGGCCAGCAGACCCCCTTGGACGGCGGCGCAGGAGGCGCCACCGGCGAGCAGACCGGTGCTGACACCGGTGATGAACAATGCGACGGACGACGGCATGCGTCGTTACTCCTGTTCTGCAACGACGGCACGCGCAGACCGAGTGCGGGCGTGCCGAGGCGGACGTGAGGAATGTCGGTGTCCCGCAAGGCAGAAGCCTCGCGGGCAGGTAACCGTCACGTCCGGGACACGCACAACCGGTGCAGATCAGGAGGCGGCAGCGCCGGTGGCGGCGCGTTCAACTGTGACACCTCAGCCGCAGGGTTGCAGGGCAGCCCTCGCGGCAGATCCACGGGCACCGAGCCCGCCGAGCCGTCCTGAACGACAGCGGCCTTCGGCGCCTCACACTGCTGCTGAGTCATCGGGCAGTGCGGGCCGCGACCGGCCGCATCCGTCACCATCGGTTCTGTCGCATGCCCAGCGGCTTCGACGGGCATCTGCCCGAACGCGTGCCCGGCGACCGACGCTGAAGCGCCCATCTCCTCCATCGGGCCGGGCATCGTCATCGCCATCGCGGGACGTGCCAGGCCGGACAGGCAGAGCAGGAGCGCGCATACAAGCAACGCCCCGGACCATGTCCGGAGCGGCAGCGGCACGCCTCGCGTCATGCGCGCCATGCTAAAGCACGCCTGGCAACCGTTCGGCTCCGCTCTCACGCTGGGACCCACGTCACATCCGTGGACTCGACCGGACGCAGTGGCGTATCCGGCGGGCTATTCGCCCTCTGGCCAGTCGTAGCTGCTGGGCACGTCGACCTTCTGGCCCGCCGGTCCGTAGACGAGTGCGATCTCGTCGTGGGCCCGGAACTCGATCGCGGCCGGGTTGCCGGGGCGCTCCCTGCCGTTTACGTAGGCGCGGAATTCGTTGCCGCCACCCGCCTTGAGTCCGCCGATGGAGTCCTGCGTGAGAGCGAGGTCCCACTCGGTCATGAACTGGCCGAGGCTGAACGTCGCCTTCACCGGAGACTCGACGTGGATCACGCCGTTGGAGTCGTGGGTGTGCAGCGGGCTGAGCTTCTGTGCCTGCTGGTCGATGCCGATGTCCGCGGGAACGGTGACCCTCTTGCCGTTGATGATGACGTCCAAGTGGGCGTGGATGTGCTCGACGTTCCCCTCCTCGCCGAGCATGGGAAGTCCGGCCGCCTCGACCCGCGCGGAAGGATCACTCGGGGCGTCCCACGGCGGCGTGGTCGTACGGCCTGAGGCCGTCTTCACGGGGGTGGTAGGGATAGCTGCCTCGGCTGGAGCCGGGGAACGGGAAGGCCCGTTACCCGACGAGACCACCGCGATCGTGATCCCCGCGATGATCGCGGCCACCACGATGCCCACGGAGAGGACGATCAGCAGGCGGCGTCGCCGCTCCGCACGCGCCGCCTTCTCACGCAGCGCCGCAGCTCGGACACGGCGGCTCTCCCGCGCTTTCCCGTCAGGCTTACGAGGCATGTGGCGGATCCCTGTCTTCCCGCCGGACAACCAGGCTGCGCGCGGCAGGAGAGTAATTGGGACTAAAACACCCCACATCAAGGCTAGGCGGTGACGGCCGGAGTCAGCGGTGCCGTGGCCTTGACCTTGGCCCAGGGGGAAGGTTTTAGCGTCGCGTTTGTCATCGGCCGCCTCACCACGCCGACTGATATGCCAACCCAAGGACATGTGATGGACCAGCTGCTGTACCTGCTCCCCGCACTCGCCTGCCCTGTCGGCATGGGGCTGATGATGTGGTTCATGATGCGCTCCCGGCGCTCCGACGCCCACCAGTCGCCGAACACTGCACCCACCGCCGAACAGGAGCAAGAGCTCCTTCGACTGCGCAAGGAGGTCGACGCCCTGCGCGCCGGGACCGGACGGAAGCCTGACCTCCACAAGAACCGGACGTCGTGGCCAGCGCCTGGCTTGCCCTGACCGCGACCTTGCTCGCCGCACTGGTCACGTACGTGTGCTGCATCCGCCCGATGCGCAGCAAGCCCAGTTGATGCGCAACTCCACCGGGGCGTACCGCCAAGAGCGTCGACAAGGAGATCCAGCGGGCCCGCGAAGGATCGCGCCTGCTGCGCGAGCAGGCCATCGCCCAGGAAGCAGCCTCGACAGCCTCCGAACAGCGAGCGAAGACTAACCAACCGTGATCCGCACCGGACCCCGCCGTCGCCCGAGCCAGCGCGGCTGGCGTAGGCGCAGACCCCCGGTGCACCCAACGAGGAGGGGATCATCACTCTCCATGCGGCCGTCGCGGCGTCAGGACGTGACCCATGGCCCAATGTCCCAACCGTGAGCAGTCTCGCGGGGCGGTCGCCGTCGCGATCGGGTGGATTGGTCCTTCCCACTCCCGCGGCAGTGGAGTACCGCCGTCGCGCCCGCATCCCGGGCGCGACAGCGGTTCGCCAGGTGCCGACTGGCGTTTGGTGTCTGTCTGAAGGTCCTCAGACCGCTGCGGTCACGGAAACCCGTACCGGCTCGGTGCCCTGGTCGTTGTGGCGTTCCGCCCAGGTGGTCAGGGCGGTGTTGCACGCGTGGTCGAGGTGGCGCAGTCCGGAAAGGTCGAGTTCGATGGGCCGATCTTTCGGGAGTGCCTCCAGTGTGTCGAGCATCTTCGGCAGGCGCAGGAAGGTTGCGTTGCCGGTGAGCGCGACCCGGATCGGGCCGGTGCCGCTGTCGGCGACAGTCGTGTGGATGTGCGAGGTCTCCCAGGCGGTTTTGACGACCGAGAGGGCCAGGCCGATGAGGACGCCTTCGAACATGTTCACCGCCACGATCGCCACGGCGGTGATCACCAGGATCACTGCCTCGCCGCGGTGTTCTCGCCACATCGCGGTCAGATGTTTGACCGGCAGGAGTTTCCAGCCCGCGTGGACCAGGACACCGGCGAGCGCCGCGATCGGGATGAGGCCGAGTACGGAGGGGAGCAGCGCGGCGAACAGCAGCAGCCACACGCCGTGCAGGACCCGCGAGGCCTTGGTCTTCGCCCCGGCCTGGACGTTGGCCGCGCT
>NZ_JBEXKU010000115.1:0-18322 GCF_040609575.1 Streptomyces sp. NPDC004647
CACGGGCCCCCACGGTCGGTGGGGCCAGAGCCCGTTGTGGTGTTCCGCCGGGTCCGTGCTACCAGGTGACCGGCAGTTCGGTGAGGCCGGCCGAGAGCTGGCCGCCCAGCACCTGCAGCTCCTCGACCGGACGGGCGAGCCGTAGTCCGGGCAGGCGGGTGAAGAGCAGGGTGTACGCCGTCTGCAGCTGCATACGCGCGAGCGGGGCGCCGATGCAGTGCCACATGCCGTGACCGAACGTCAGATGCGCGTTGGGCGAGCGGGTGATGTCGAACACCTCGGGGTCGTCGAAGACCTGGGTGTCGAAGTTGGAGAGGGTGAAGTCGAGCAGCACCAGATCCCCGAAGCGGATGGTGACACCGCCGATCTCGACGTCCTCGGTTGCGTACCGCGGCAGCACCGAGCCGCCGGCCTTCGCCGACCGCAGGATCTCCTCCACGGCGCCGGCCATCAGCTTCGGGTCCCCCATGGCCGCCGCGCGCTGCTCGGGGTAGAGGCCGAACAGCACCACGCCGAGGTCGATGTGGCTGGCGACGGCCTCGAGTCCGGCGAACAGCACGCCGGCCGCGATGGGCCCGATGCGCTCGTCCGAGGGCTCTTTCGCGCACAGCCGTGAGATCACGTCGTCGCCGGGGTCGGCCCTCTTGCGGCCCGCCAGCTCCACCAGATAGCCGAAGAGGTCCTGTTGTCCGTCCTGGACGGTGTCCGGGTCGTCCAGACCGCCCATCCGGGACAGCAGGGTGGCGAGCAGACCCCGGTCCCCGGCGGGCACGCCGATGAGTTCACCGAGCACGGACAGCGAGAACGGCAGGGAGAACCCGCCGTGCAGATCGGCGGCCGGCCCCTGCGCGACGAAGCTCTCCAGCACGGCTTCCGCGATGGCCTCGACCTTCGGCATCATGTCGAGCACGCGCCGGGCCGAGAAGTTCGGGGTGAGCATGGCCCGGGTCTCGGTGTGCAGCTTCCGCGCCAGTTCGGCGTCGTCGCTGACGAGCATGTCCAGAAACGGGTTCTGGACGTAGCGCGGGGAGTTCGCCGGGTCGGGGTGCGCGCGGGCCAGCCGCTCGTCGCGGAGCAGTTCCTTGAGTTCGGCGTGGCGTGTCACCAGCCATCCCTCGTCACCGGCGGGGGTGCGCACCTTGCAGACGGGACTGCGTGTCTGGAGCTCGCGCAGCAGCGGGCTCAGCCGCAGCACGGTCGGCGGCACTCCCTTGAGCGACGGCAGCTCGTGGGATGTGGTCATGGCGGGGGTCTCCTCTGGACGGTGGTGCGTGTGTGCTCGTCGGTCCCGGCTGCGCGCGGGAGGCGGGAGGGGGCCGGGGGCGGGCGGCGCGGTGGGCCACCGCCCGCCCCGGATCGTTACGCCTCGGTGGCGGGCAGGCCGCCGAGCCACTCCTCGATCGTCCGCGCCGTCAGCGCGGAGTGTTCCTTGGCGAGGGACAGATGGTTGGCCTCGATCTCGCGGATGTCGTCCGCGGGAACTCCCGCGGTGTCGAACAGGAAGCCGTCCAGCGACTCCATGCACCGGACGAGCATCGTCGGCGCGGTGGTGGGCACCGTCTCGATGTCGGTCATCGCCATGAACCAGTGCGCCATCGCGGAGAGCCTGGCGCTGTTCAGCGTCACGGACGGCGAGTCGATGTCGGCCAGGTAGTACCGGGTGGTCCTGTCGAGGTCCTTGCCCTCGCCCGGCTGGTAGCGGATGCTCGCGGTGTCCAGCAGGATCACCGCCTCGGGCTTGATGCCCCAGGTCTCCTCCAGCACCCCGGCGGCCAGATAGGCGAGCGAACCGCCCGTCGAGTGCCCCACCAGGACGAAGGGTTCGCCGTCGCTGGCGTGCAGGGCGCTCTCCGCCACGATGCGGGCCGCGGCCTCGCTCGTGGCCGGCAGCAGCTCACCGGGGGCGAACCCCATGAGCGGCAGCGCGGAGACCTGCCGCTTGCCGCGGAAGTGCGCCGCGATACGCGCGTACTGGTGCACGCCGCCGGTGGCGCCGGGAGCACTGACGAAGATCAGCCGGGGGTTGGCCGGGCCGTCCGCCAGGACGACGGGCTCCGACAGTTCCTCCAGGTCTGCGGGCGTCTCGAAGGTCGGCCGCGTGTTGGCGACGGCCTTCAGCATGCGCATGCCCTCGACCATCTTTCCGGCCTTCACCGCCGCGTAGAACAGGCCTTCCAGCGTCTCGTCCGTGTTCTGGGGCCGGCTCGCGACGGCGGAGGTGCCGCCGGAAGTGCCCGGGACGAGCTGCCCGGCCAGTTCACCGTGGAGCATGCGGGCGAGCTTCACGGGTGTCGCGTTGTCGAACACCACCGAACTCGGCAGCCGCAGGCCGAGCGCCTCGCCGAGCTGGTTGCGCAGCCCGACGGAGACCAGCGAGTCGAACCCCAGCTCCAGGAAGCCGCGTTCGGGGTCGACACCGCTGGGGTCGGGGTGGCCGAGGAGCGCGGCCGAGTAGCCCACCACGAGCTCGGTGAGCAGGCTCTCCTGCTCGGCCGTACCCAGGTGTCGCAGCCGCTCCCGCAGGGTGACGGGCGAGCGGTCGGCCGCGGCGGCGGAGCGGCGGGTACGGGGTACGAGCTCCCGCCACAGCGCCGGCAGGGCCTGCTGCTCCCGGAGTCCGGCGACATTGATCCGGGTCGGGACCACCGTGGCCCGGTCCCGGGCGAGCGCGGCGTCGAAGAGCGCGAGGCCCTGGTCCATGGCCAGCGGCGGCATGCCGCCCCGGGCCATCCGCTCCAGGTCGGTGGCGCTGACATGACTGGTCATACCGCTGCCCCGGCCCCAGGGACCCCAGGCGAGGGAGACCGCGGGCAGATCCTGGCTCCTGCGGTGCTGGGCGAGCGCGTCCAGGAAGGCGTTGGCCGCGGCGTAGTTGCCCTGTCCGGGACCGCCCAGCACACCGGAGACGGAGGAGTACAGCACGAACCCGGCGAGATCGAGGTCGAGGGTCGCCTCGTGCAGATACCAAGCGGCGTCCGCCTTCGGCCGCAGTACGCGCTCCAGCAGCTCCGGCGTCAGCGAGCCGGTCAGCGCGTCGCCGAGCACACCGGCGGTGTGGACGACGGCGGTCAGCGGATGCGCGTCGGGCACCCCGGCCAGCAGTGCGGTCACCGCGTCCCGGTCGCCCAGGTCGCAGGAGACCACGGTGGCTTCGGTGCCCCGCTCGGCCAGGGAGGCGACCAGCTCGGTCACGCCAGGGGCGTCCGGGCCGCTCCGGCTGGCCAGCAGGAGGTGCCGGACGCCGTGCCCGGCGGCCAGATGGCGGGCCAGCTCGCTGCCGAGGCCGCCGGTTCCGCCGGTGATCAGCACGGTGCCCTCGGGGTCCCAGGCCCGTGCTGCGCCCTTGGCCGAGGGGGTCTCGTCGGTCTCCGGCAGCCTCGTGAGGCGCCCGGCCCTGACCGTGTGGTTCCGCACCACCAACTGCTGCTCGTCGAGGGTGAGCAGACCGGGCAGGACACCCGCCGACAGGAACGCGTCGTCCATGTCGACCAGCAGGAAGCGGCCGGGGTTCTCCGTCTGCGCCGACCGTACGAGGCCCCGGACCGCGGCGGCGGCCACGTCCCGGATGTCCTCGCCGTCGACGGCGACGGCGCCACGGGTGACGAAGACCAGCCGCGAACCCGCCAGCCCCGGTTCGTTCAGCCACTCCTGGAGGATTCCGAGCACCCAGGTGGTGAGGGCGCGCACCGACTCGGGTCCGGGCGACGCCGGGTCGCCGACCACGGGCACCAGGAAGACATCGGGGGCGACACCGCTGTCGCCGACCGCGCCGGTCAGGGACTCCGCGTACGCGCTGACGGACTCGTCGGCGCGGTGCATCGCGTAGCCCAGGTCGAGTTCGTCGACGCCGACGACCGCCCAGCGGGTACCGGTCGCCGCCACCGGCTCGGCGACGGGCACCCAGTCGAGGGCGAGGAACGAGCCCCGCTCGATGCCGCCGGTCGAGGGCGTGGCCGCCGGGCGCTCCCCGGCGGGTGCGCCCAGGACCAGCGAATCGACGGAGAGCGCCAAGGCGCCCGTCGCGTCGACCGCGGTCAGCGCCACCTCGTCCGGGCCGGTCGCGGTGATCCGTACGCGCAGGGCGGAGGCCGCCCCGGCGTGCAGGGTCAGGCCGCTCCAGGACACCGGGACGGCGGCGGCACCGTCGGGGTCGAGGGAGCCCGCCGCACGGATCGCGGCGTCCAGCAGCGCCGGGTGGATCCCGAACGCGTCGGCGTCCTCGGCCGACGCGGGCAGCGCCACCTCGGCGAAGATCTCGCCCTCATGCCGCCAGACGCCCGACAGCCCCCGGAACACGGGCCCGTAGGCCAGTCCGGCGCCGCTGAGCCGCTCGTACAGACCGTCCAGGCCGACCGGTTCGGCGTCGCGCGGGGGCCATTCGGCGGTGTCGGATCCGCCGGCTTCCTCGGCCGGTCCGCGGGTCGACAGCACACCTCGGGCGTGCGTCGTCCAGGGCTCGGCGTCCCGGTCGGCGGGGCGGGAGTGCACCGTCAGCGCGCGTCGGCCCGTCTCGTCCGACGCGCCCACCCGCACCTGCACGGTGACCGCGTCGCGCTCGGCCAGCGCGAGGGGGGCGAGCAGGGTCAGTTCCTCGACGCGGTCCTGACCGGCCTGGTCACCGGCCCGGATCGCCAGCTCCGCGAAGGCCGTGCCCGGCAGCACGATCCGGTCGTCGACCCGGTGGTCGGCGAGCCACGGGTGCGACTGCGCCGACAGCCTGCCGGTCAGCAGGATCTCGTCGGACTCGGCGATCGTGACCGCGGCGCCGAGCAGCGGATGCCCGGCGGCCACCAGGCCGAGGCCCGAGGCGTCGCCGCTGATGGCGCGGACCGTGGGCCAGTACCGCTCGCGCTGGAACGCGTACGTCGGAAGCTCCACGCTGCGCGCGCCCGTGCCGGAGAACAGCCCGGCCCAGTCCACCGCTGTCCCGCGCGTGAACAGCCCGGCGAGGGCCGTGACCGCCGAGGTCTCCTCGGACCGGTCCTTGCGCAGGATGGGCACCGCCGTCACGGCCGGGTCCTCGACGGACTCCGGTACGAGGGCGGAGAGCACCGCGTCCGGGCCCAGTTCCAGGAACGTCCGTACCCCGCGGCCGGCCAGGGTGCGTACACCGTCGCCGAACCGTACGGCCTGGCGGACATGGCGGACCCAGTAGCCGGGGTCCGCGAGTTCCCCCGCCGTGGCCACCTCCCCGGTCAGGTTGGACACCACGGGGATGGACGGCTCACCGAAAGTCAGTTCCTCGACCACGGCACGGAACGCGTCGAGCATGGGCTCCATCAGCGGCGAGTGGAACGCGTGGCTGACCGGGAGCCGGGTGGTCTTGCGCCCCTCGGCCGCGAGCCGGTCCGCGAGGCCGAGTACCGCGGCCTCGTCGCCGGAGACGACCACCGCGTCCGGGCCGTTGACCGCGGCGACGGACACCCGGTCGGTCAGCAGCGGCGTGACCTCGTCCTCGGTGGCCCGTACGGCGACCATCGCGCCACCGGCCGGGAGCGCCCGCATCAGCCGGGCCCGCGCGGCGACCAGCCGGGAGGCGTCCTCCAGCGAGAACACCCCGGCCACATGCGCGGCCGTGATCTCGCCGACGGAGTGTCCGGCGAGGAAGTCCGGCTTGACACCCCAGGAGCGGGCCAGCCGGTACAGCGCGACCTCGACGGCGAACAGGGCCGGCTGGGTGAAGCCCGTGTCGTTCAGCGCGTCCGGGTCCTCACCCCACATGACATCGCGCAGCGGACGCTCCAACTCCCCGTCCAGCTGGGCCAGTACGGTGTCCAGTACCTCGGCGAAGACGGGGAAACGCGCGTACAGCTCCCGGCCCATCCCGATGCGCTGGGAGCCCTGGCCGGAGAACAGCACGGCCAGCGCGCCCTTGCCGGACACCCCGCGCGCGGCCTCGACGAGTGCTCCGTCCTCGCCCTCGGCGGCCAGCAGCACCGCGCGGTGCTCGAACGCGGAGCGGGTCGTGGCGAGCGAGAAGCCGATGTCGAGCGGGTCGCGTCCCGGCACGTCCGCCAGGGCCCGGATCCGGTCCAGCTGCGCGTCGAGCGCGGCCTCGCTCCGGCCCGAAACGGGCCACGGCACGGTCTCCGGCGTGACCCGCGGCGACGGTGCGGGCTCGTCCGCTTCCTCGGCGGGCGGGGCCTGCTCGATGAGCACATGCGCGTTGGTGCCGCTGATGCCGAACGACGACACACCGGCGCGGCGCACCCGGTCGCCCTCCGGCCACTCCACCGGCTCGGTCAGCAGCCGTACGTCACCGGCCGACCAGTCGACGTGCGAGGACGGCGCGTCCACGTGCAGCGTTCGGGGCAGGACTCCTTCGCGGAGCGCGAGCACCATCTTCATCACACCCGCGACACCCGCGGCCGCCTGGGTGTGACCGAGGTTCGACTTGACCGCGCCGAGCCACAGCGGGCGCTCCGGGTCGCGGTCCCGGCCGTAGGTGGCCAGCAGGGCGCCCGCCTCGATGGGGTCGCCCAGGGTGGTGCCCGTACCGTGCGCCTCGACGGCGTCCACATCGGCCGGGGAGAGCCCGGCGCCGGCCAGGGCCTGGCGGATCACCCGCTGCTGGGAGGGGCCGTTGGGCGCGCTCAGACCGTTGGACGCACCGTCCTGGTTGACCGCACTGCCGCGCAGCACCGCGAGGACCGGATGTCCGTTGCGCCGGGCGTCGGACAGCCGCTCGACGACCAGCATTCCGGCGCCCTCGGACCAGGCGGTACCGTCCGCCGCATCGGAGAAGGCCTTGCAGCGCCCGTCGGCGGCCAGTCCGCCCTGGACGCTGAACCCGGCGAAGCTGGAGGAGGTCGCCATCACGGTCACCCCACCGGCCAGTGCCAGCGAGCATTCGCCGTTGCGTACGGCCTGCGCGGCGAGGTGCAGCGTCACCAGCGAGGACGAGCACGCCGTGTCGAGCGTGACCGCCGGGCCCTCCAGACCGAGGACGAAGGACAGCCGGCCCGACATGACGCTCGCCGCGAGGCCGTTGCCCGTGTAGCCGCCCATGTCGTCGCGCGAGGCGAGCACCAGGTGGGCGTAGTCCTGGGAGTTGGTGCCGACGAATACGCCGGTCCTGCTGCCGCGCAGCGCGCCCGGGTCGATGCCCGAACGCTCGATGGCCTCCCAGGACACCTCGAGGAGCAGCCGCTGCTGCGGGTCCATGGCGAGGGCCTCGCGCGGGGATATGTCGAAGAAGGCGGGGTCAAATCGTGGTGCCTCGTGCAGGAAGCCGCCTTCCTGGGTGGCGCTGCGTCCCTCCCCGTCACCGGCGAGCGTGTCCAGGTCCCAGCCGCGGTCGTCCGGGAATCCGGAGATCGCGCTCCGGCCGGAGACGAGCAGTTCCCAGAAGTCCTCCGGGGACCGGACCCCGCCCGGGAACCTGCACCCCATCCCGACGATCGCCACCGGTTCGTGGCGACCCGATTCGGCTTCCTGGAGTCGTTGGCGGGTCTGGTGCAGGTCCGTCGTGACCCACTTCAGGTATTCGACGAGTTTCTTTTCGTCCGGCATCGTCCGTGAACCTTCCTCGGATGTATCGCGTGCGAGGGGAGTGGGCCCCTGTCAGGAATCCGTTGACCGGCCGAGCTCGTTGTCGATGAAGGCAAGGATCTCGTCGGCGCTCGCGGCCTCGATCCGTTCGGTGACGACGAGTCCGCCGGTCTCCGGGGCGGATCCGTCCCACCTCGCGAGCAGCTGACGCAGCCGTCCGGCGACTCCGGTCCTGGTGACCTCGTCGATCTCGCCCTCGGTGAGCGCCGCCTCCAGCCGGTCGAGCGCAGCCAGCGGCGAAGCGTCCGCGTCTGGGGTGTCCGCGCCGAACAGCGCCGACACGAGGTGCCGGGCGACAGCGACCGGCGTGGGGTGGTCGAACACAAGGGTGGTGGCGAGCCGTACGCCCGTGGACGCGGCCAGCCTGGTGCGCAGCTCCACCGCCATCAGCGAGTCGAAGCCCAGCCGGCTGAAGTCCCGGTCGGCCGGGACGGCGTCCGCCGAGGGGTGTCCCAGTACGGCGGCGGTGTCGGCCCGTACGAACTCCACCAGGACCGTCTCCCGCTCCTGGGCGCCCAGTGCTTCCAGACGCTCGGTCAGATGGGTGGCACGGCTGCGGGTGGCGGCCGTGCGGCGCGTGGTGCGGGTCAGCCCGCGCAGGATCGCGGGGACCCCGGCAGTCGCCGCCGCACCCGTTCCGTCGGCCATCCGTACCGGGACGACCAGCGCTTCGTCGCGTGCCATCGCCGCGTCGAACAGCGCGAGGCCCTGTTCCACCGACAGCAGGGCGTGCTGCGAGCGGGACATCCGCCGCAGGTCGGTGCCGCTCAGGGTGCTGGTCATACCGCTGTCCTGCGCCCACGGGCCCCAGGCCAGCGATACGGCGGGCAGGCCGAGGGCGGCGCGGTGCCCGGCCAGCGCGTCCAGGAACGCGTTGGCGGCGGCGTAGTTGCCCTGCCCCGGTCCCCCGGTGACTCCGGCGACCGACGAGTACAGGACGAATCCGGCCGGCTCGTGGCCGAGGTCCCGGGTTGCCTCGTGCAGCCACCAGGCCGCATCCGCCTTGGGGCGCAGCGTCCGGTCCACCAGGTCGGGGGTGAGCGAACCGATGGTGGCGTCGCCCAGCACGCCTGCGGTGTGCACCACGGCGGTCAGCGGGTGTTCGGCAGGTACGGCGGCCAGCAGCGCGTCCAGCGCCGTACGGTCGGCGACGTCGCAGGCGGCGACATGCACCTCGGCGCCGAGGCCGGTCAGTTCGGCCCGCAGCTCCTTCGCGCCGGGCGCGTCGGGTCCACGCCGGCCGACCAGCAGCAGATGCTTCATGCCGTGCGCGGTCACCAGATGCCTGGCGAGCGCACTGCCGAGGCCGCCGGTGCCACCCGTGATCAGCACCGTGCCGTCGCGGTCCCAGGCACGAACCCGGTCCGGCGGCGGCGTGACGCCTGTCTCGGGCAGCCGGGCCAGCCGGGCCACCCGTACGGCGCCGTCGCGCAGCGCCGCCTGGGACTCACCGGCGTCCAGCAGGCCCGGCAGCGCGGTGAGAGCCGTGCCGGGGGCATCGAGTTCGTCGAGGTCGAGCAGCAGGTAGCTGTCGGGCTCCTCGAGCTGGGCGGAGCGGACCAGGCCCCAGAGGGGGGCGGCGATCAGGTCCCGTACGTTCTCGGGTCCGACGGCGACCGCGCCCCGGGTGACGAACACCAGTCGCGATCCGACGGTCCGACGGTCGGCGGACCAGGCGCGCATCAGGTCGAGGGCGGCTACGGTCGCGGTCCGCAGAGCGGCCGGGACGTTCTCGGCGCCGCCCGGGTCCCCGGTGACGGGGGCCAGTACGACGTCGGGGAACGGCCCTTCGGCGTCGAGAAGTGCGGCCAGTGACCCGGCGCGTACGGCGGACACACCGTCCACCGTGTCCAGCTCGGCCGCCAGGCCGGCCGGGTCCGCGCCGACGACCGCCCAGCGCAGGCCGGCGAGGGACGCGGGCTCCGCCGGGGCGGCGAGGGCCGCCTCCCATACGACGCCGAGCAGCGGAGCGTGCTCTCCTGCGGCCGTGACTCCCGCCGCGACGGGAGCCACGTCCGCCACCGTACGGACGGTCAGCGAGCGTGCGGAGATCACCGGTGCGCCGTCCACATCGACGGCCGCCAGCGACACGGTGTCCTGGCCGGTGGCGGTCAGCCGTACCCGCAGCGCCGTGGCGGCGCCCGCGTGCAGGGTCAGTCCGTGCCACGCGAACGCTTCGACTCCCCCGTCACCACCGTCGGTGTCCAGCAGTCCGGCCGCCCGGACAGCGGTGTCCAGCAGCGTCGGGTGCATCGTGAACGCGCCGTCCCTGCCCGCCTCTTCGGGGAGCGAGATCTCCGCGTACACCGAGCCGTCCAGCCGCCAGGCGGCCTGCGTACCGGTCCGCTCGTCGGCGCCGTCCCACGCGAAGGCGACGGCTTCGGCGCCCGCGGGCGGCCATACGGAGGTGTCGAACTCCGTGTCCGGCGTCCCCGTTCCGTCACCGGCGGCCAGCACTCCGGTGGCGTGCCGGGTCCACGGCAGATCCGCCGCGGACTCCGGGCGGGCGTGTACGTCCAGGGGACGGCGGCCCGCCTCGTCGGCGGCCCCCACCCGTACCTGGATCCGCACCGCGCCTTCGTCGCGCACCAACAGTGCGGTCTCCACGGTCAGTTCCTCGACCACGGCGCAGCCGGCCTCGTCACCGGCGCGTACGGCCAGTTCGGCGAAGGCCGCCGCCGGCAGCGGCACGGACCCGTCGGAGATCCGGTGGGCCGCCAGCCAGGCAAGCGCCGGGAGCGACAGCCGGCCCGTCAGCACCACGTCGTCGGAGCCGGCCACCGTCGTAGCGGCGCCCAGCAGCGGATGTCCGGCGGCCACCATGCCGAGGCCGGAGGCGTCGCCTGCCGCGGCCACGGACACCGTGGGCCAGTAGCGCTCGCGCTGGAAGGCGTACGTCGGCAGTTCGGTCCGCCGCGCGCCCGTACCGGAGAAGATCCCGGTCCAGTCGGCCGTGGCACCGTGCGTGTGCAGCTGGGCCAGCGCGGTGACGGCGGTCAGTTCCTCGGGCCTGTCCTTGCGCAGGACGGGCACCACCACGGCCTCCTCCGGAACGGACGCGCGGACCATGGCGGACAGCACCCCGTCCGGGCCCAGCTCCAGGAAGGTGCCGACGCCGTTGCCGGCGAGGGTCCGTACGCCGTCGGCGAAGCGGACCGCCTCGCGGACATGCCGTACCCAGTAGTCGGCGGAGCGCAGTTCGCCGCCCGTGGCCGGCTCGCCGGTCAGGTTCGAGACGACCGGGATGCGGGGCGCGTGGTACGTGAGCTTCTCGGCGACCGCCCGGAAAGCGCCCAGCATCGGGTCCATCAGGGGCGAGTGGAACGCGTGGCTCACCGGGAGCCGGCTCGTCCTGCGTCCCTCGGCCGCCAGGTGCTCAGCGGCCTTCAGCACCCGGTCCTCGTCGCCGGAGATCACCACCGCCGTGGGACCGTTGACGGCGGCGATCGCCACCCGGTCGCAGAGCAGCGGCCGGACCTCGTCCTCGGTGGCCTCCACGGCGACCATGGCACCGCCCTCGGGCAGCGCCTCCATCAGCCGGGCGCGGGCGGCGACCAGCCGGACGGCGTCCTCCAGCGAGAACACCCCCGCCACATGGGCGGCGGCGATCTCACCGATCGAGTGGCCCGCCACGAAGTCCGGGGTCACACCCCACGACTCCACCAGCCGGAACAGCGCCACCTCGACCGCGAACAGCGCGGGCTGGGTGTACGCGGTGCGGTTCAGCGTCCCGGCGTCGTCGCCCCAGATCACCTCACGCAGCGGACCGTTCAACTCCGGGTCCAGATGGGCCAGTACGGAGTCGAGGGCGTCGGCGAAGACCGGGAAACGCGCGTACAGCTCGCGGCCCATGCCCAGCCGCTGGCTGCCCTGGCCGGAGAAGAGGACGGCCGTCGGCCGTTCCACGGCCACTCCCCTGGCGGCCACCGGCGCCGACGCGTCAGCGCCGGTGGCCGGGGCCATCAGCACGGCCCGGTGTTCGAAGGCCGACCGGCCCTCGAGCAGCGAGAGACCGATGTCGACCGGGGAGAGCCCGGGGCGGCCCCCCACGAAGGACCGCAGCCGGTCCAGCTGTCCGTCGAGCGCGGCTTCGCTCTTGGCCGCTACGAGCCAGGGCACGACGGCCGGCGCGACCCCGGGAACGGACGTGCTCACCGCCGGCGCGGCCGGCGGCGCCTGCTCCAGGACGACGTGCGCGTTGGTGCCGCTGATGCCGAAGGACGACACACCGGCCCGGCGGGCGCGCCCGGTCTCCGGCCATTCGCGCTGCTCGGTCAGCAGCTCGACCGCACCCGAGGACCAGTTGACCCGGGTCGAGGGCTCACTGACGTGCAGCGTCCGGGGCAGACTGCCGTGCCGGAGCGCCAGCACCGTCTTCAGTACGCCCGCGACACCGGCGGCGGCCTGCGTGTGGCCGAGGTTCGACTTCACGGATCCGAGCAGCAGGGGCCGCTCGGGAGCCCGGTCGCGTCCGTACGTCGCGAGGAGAGCACCGGCCTCGATGGGGTCGCCCAGCGCGGTGCCGGTGCCGTGGGCCTCGACGGCGTCCACATCCGCGGGGGTGAGACCGCCACTGGCGAGGGCCTGGCGGATCACCCGCTGCTGGGAGGGGCCGTTGGGGGCGGTGAGCCCGTTCGACGCACCGTCCTGGTTGACGGCGGAACCACGCAGCACCGCCAGGATCTCGTGGCCGTTGCGCCGGGCGTCGGACAGCCTCTCGACGACGATCACGCCGACGCCTTCCGACCATCCGGTGCCGTCTGCCGAGTCGGAGAACGCCTTGCAGCGCCCGTCCGGTGCGAGACCGCCCTGGCGGGTGAATCCGGCGAAGCTCGTCGAGGTCGACATCACGGTGACACCGCCGACCAGCGCCATGGAGCACTCGTCCGCGCGCAGCGCCTGGGCGGCCCAGTGCAGCGCGACCAGTGAGGAGGAGCAGGCGGTGTCCACGGTGACGGCGGGGCCCTCGAAGCCGAAGGCGTAGGAGAGCCTGCCGGAGATGACGCTGGCGGCCAGACCCGTGCCGGCGTGCCCTTCCACGTCCTCGTTCGCCCGGAGGATCAGGTTGGCGTAGTCCTGGCCGTTGGTGCCGACGAACACGCCGGTCCGGCTGCCGCGCAGGGAAGCCGGGTCGGTCCCGGTGCGCTCGAAAGCCTCCCAGGCGGTCTCCAGCAGCAGCCGCTGCTGGGGATCCATGGCTAGGGCCTCACGCGGTGAGATGTCGAAGAAGCCCGGGTCGAAGTCGGCGGCCTCGTAGAGGAATCCGCCCTCGCGCGTCGCGCTGCGGCCCTGACCGGCGCCCGCGAGGACATCGAGGTTCCAGCCACGGTCCGTGGGGAACTCGGCGATGCCGTCCCGGCCTTCGGTGAGCAGCTGCCACAGGTCCTCGGGCGAGCGCACCCCGCCCGGGAAGCGGCAGGCCATGCCGACGATGACGACCGGGTCGTCGGTGACCCCGGCCGGAGCGGGGCCAGTGGCGCCCGCCGTGCCGGTCTCCGGTCCGCTCTCCTCGCCGAGCAGTTCGGCGAGGAGGTGTCCGGCAAGCGCGTGCGCGGTCGGGTAGTCGAACACCAAGCCGGCGGGGAGCGCCAGACCGGTCATCTCCGTGAGCCGGTTGCTGAGTTCGACCGCGGTCAGCGAGTCGAAGCCGAGGTCGCGGAAGGCCTTGTCGCCCCTGATCGCGTCGGCTCCGGTGTGTCCGAGTACCGCGGCGGCCTGGGCACGGACGACACCGAGCAGTACGGCGGTCCGCTCGGCCCCGGTCGCTCCGCGCAGCCGCTCCCGCAGCCCGGACGCGGCCGTTTCGCTTTCGCGGCGCGCCTCCCGTACCGCCGTCAGCGCCTTGCGTGCCTCGGGCAGATCGCCGAGCAGGGGGCTGGGGCGCAGGCTGAGCAGGGCGTTCAGCAGCTGCGGCTGCTGGAGGTCGGCGAGGACAACGGTCGGCTCGGGCTCCACGACGACGCGGAGCAGCGCGGAGACCGCCTGCTCGGGGTCGAGTGCGCTCGGCCCCTCCGCGTGGGCGACGTGCCCGGCCCGGGTCGACTGGCCGGCCATACCGCTGCCGCCCCACGCGCCCCAGGCGATCGAGGTCGCCGGCAGACCGAGGGACCTGCGTCGCTCGGCCAGCGCGTCGAGGACCGTGTTGGCGGCGGCGTAGTTGGCCTGGCCGGGGTTGCCGACCGAGCCCGCCACCGAGGAGAACAGGGCGAACACCGACAGGTCGAGATCGCGTGTCAGCTCGTCGAGCAGCAGGGCCGAGGCGACCTTCGAGCGGAACACCGTCTCGAACCGCTCGGCCGTCAGACCGGCCAGCACCCCGTCGTCCAGCACGCCCGCCGCGTGCACCACACCGGTCAGCGGGCTGTCCTCGGGAACGGCGGCGAGCACTCCCGCCAACTGGTCCCGGTCGGCCGCGTCACCGGCGGTGAGGGTGACCTGTACACCGAGAGCGGTCAGTTCCGCCCGCAGTTCCTCGGCGCCGGGCGCCTCCGGGCCCCGACGGCTCAGGAGTACGAGATGCCGGACGCCCTCGCTCGCCAGCCGGCGCGCGACATGGGCACCGAGCGCGCCCGTACCGCCGGTGATGAGCACCGTGCCGGAGGGCTGCCACCGCTCCTCAGCCGCTCCCGCGTTCTCCGTGGCGGGCGCGGGGACCATCCTGCGGCCGAACACGCCCGAGGCGCGGAACGCCACCTGGTCCTCGCCGCCCTGGCCGGCCAGTACGGCGACGAAGCGCCGTACGGACCGCTCGTCCAGTTCCTCGGGCAGATCGGCCAGCCCGCCCCACTGCCGGGGCTGTTCGAGCGCCGCGACCCTGCCGAGGCCCCATACGGCGGCCTGCGCCGGACTGGCGAGCGGCTCGGAGCGGACGGTGGAGACGGCGCCACGTGTGACGGCCCAGAGGGGGGCTGTGATGCCCGCGTCACCGAGCGACTGGGTGAGGACGGCGGTGGCGATGAGGCCTGCCGGTACCCCGGCGGGGCCGGCCGACTCGTCGAGTGCGAGCAGCGACACCACACCCGCGATCTCCGCCGGTGCGTCCGAGGCCGCCTCGGTGAGCCGCTCGACGAGGCCGGTCGTGCCGAGGTCCACTCGTACAGCGGCCGGGCCGAGAGCGCTGATCAGCGAGGTCACCCACGCGTCGGCGATTCCCGCCGCGGGCGCCAGCACCAGCCAGGTCCCGGACAGGGGGCCGGCCGAGCCGCTGACGGTCAGCGGCTTCCAGCTCTGCCGGTAGCGCCACGCGTCCACGGCCGAACGGGCCTTGCGCCGGGTACGCCACGACGACAGCGCGGGCAGTACGGCCCCGAGCGAATCGCCGTCCACGTCCAGTCCCGCCGCGAGGGACTCCAGATCCTCCCGCTCCACCGCGGCCCAGAACTCGGCGTCGACCGGGTCCGTACCGTCGGCGGGGCCCGCTCCGACCACCTCGGGCCAGAACCGCTCGCGCTGGAAGACGTAGGTCGGCAGATCGGTCTGCCGGGCGCCGGTGCCCTCGAAGAGCCCGGTCCAGTCGACGGTGGCACCAGCCACATGCAGCCGCGCCAGCGCAGTGACCAGCGCTGCTTCCTCGTCACGGTCCTTGCGCAGCGCAGGGACCACCACGGCGGTGGCGGGCACGGACTCGCGTGCCATCGCGGAGAGCACTCCGTCCGGGCCCAGCTCCAGGAACGTGGTCACGCCCCGGTCGGCGAGCGTGCGGACACCATCGGCGAAGCGGACGGCCTCACGGACGTGCCGTACCCAGTACGCGGCCGAGCACAGCTCATCGGCCGACGCCACCTCACCCGTCAGGTTGGACACGACAGGAACGGCCGGTTCGGCGTACGCCAGACCCTCGGCGACGGTACGGAACTCGTCCAGCATCGGGTCCATGAGCGACGAGTGGAAGGCGTGCGAGACCCGCAGCCTGCTCGTCTTGCGGCCCTGGGCCTCCAGCCGGGCAGCGACCTCCAGGACCGCGTTCTCGTCACCCGAGATGACCACCGACGTCGGACCGTTCGCCGCCGCCACGGCGACCCGCTCCGACAGCAACGGCAGGACCTCGTCCTCGGTCGCCCGCACCGCGACCATGGCACCGCCCGACGGCAGCGCCTGCATCAGCCGCGCCCGCGCCACCACCAGCGTGCAGGCATCCTCCAGCGAGAACACCCCCGCCACATGGGCGGCTGCGATCTCACCGATCGAATGACCCGCCACGAAGTCGGGCCGCACGCCCCACGACTCGACCAGCCGGAACAACGCCACCTCAACCGCGAACAAAGCAGGCTGAGCAAAGCCCGTCCCGTTCAGCAGCTCGGCGTCCTCGCCCCACATCACCTCACGCAGCGAACGGCCCAACTCACCGTCCAACAGCCCCAGTACGGAATCCAGCGCCTCCGCGAACACCGGAAACCGCCCGTACAACTCCCGGCACATCCCCAGCCGCTGCGAACCCTGACCCGAGAACAGCACCGCCGTCGACCGCTCGGTGGCCAGGCCCCGGGCGACATCCGAGACACCCTCGCCGGTCGCCAGCAGCACCGCGCGGTGCTCGAAGAGCGAGCGGCCCGTCGCCAGCGAGTGGCCGACGTCGATCGCGGAACGCTCGGGGTACTCCCGCGCGAAGGCCCGGAGACGGCTGATCTGTCCGTCCAGTGCGGCTTCGCTCTTGGCCGATACGAGCCACGGCACGGCGACCGGGGCGACCCCGGTGGTGACCGGCGCACGGTCGGCGGCGTCCAGCACCGGGTCCGCCTGTTCCAGGACCACGTGCGCGTTCGTACCGCTGATCCCGAAGGACGAGACACCGGCCCGGCGTGCGCGCCCGGTCTCCGGCCACGCCGTGTTCTCGACCAGCAGCTCCATGGCACCCGCAGACCAGTCGACATGCCTTGACGGCTCGGTCAGATGCAGGGTCCTCGGGAGCGTCCCGTGCCGCAGCGCCATCACCATCTTGACCAGACCGGCGGCGCCCGCCGCGGCCTGGGTGTGGCCGATGTTGGACTTCACCGAGCCCAGCAGCAGCGGCAGTTCCTGATCGCGGTCCTGGCCGTACGTAGCAAGCAGCGCCTGCGCCTCGATCGGGTCACCGAGCGGTGTCCCGGTGCCGTGCGCCTCCACGGCGTCCACGTCGGCCGGGGACAGTCCGGCATTGGCGAGCGCCTGCCGGATCACCCGCTGTTGGGCGGGGCCGTTCGGCGCCGTCAGACCGTTCGACGCACCGTCCTGGTTGACGGCGCTGCCCCGTACGACCGCCAGCACCCGGTGTCCGTTGCGCCGCGCGTCCGACAGCCGCTCCAGAACCAGCACGGCCGCGCCCTCGGACCAGCCCGTGCCGTCGGCGGAGTCGGAGAACGCCTTGCACCGGCCGTCGCCGGCCAGTCCGCCCATCCGGGAGAAGCCGGCGAAGTTCGCGGAAGTGGTCATCACCGTCACGCCGCCCGCGAGGGCAAGCGAGCACTCGCCACTGCGCAGGGCCTGGGATGCGAGGTGCAGCGAGACGAGGGAGGACGAGCATGCGGTGTCGACCGACATCGCCGGGCCCTCCAGGCCGAGCGCGTAGGCCAGCCGGCCGGAGACGACACTGACCGCGAGGCCGGTCGTGGCATGGCCCGCCACATCGTCCTTCGCCCGCATGACAAGGCCGACGTAGTCCTGGCCGCTGACACCGACGAAGACGCCGGTGCGGCTGCCGCGCAGGGTGGCCGGGTCGATGCCCGCCCGTTCGGCGGCCTCCCAGGAGACTTCGAGCAGGACGCGCTGCTGCGGGTCCATGGCAATGGCCTCGCGCGGCGAGATGCCGAAGAATCCGGCGTCGAAGTCGGCGACGTCCCGCAGGAATCCGCCCTGGCCCTCGACCGCGCCGATGGTCGCGTCGGCCTCCCAGCCACGGTCGTCGGGGAAGCCGGAGATGGCGTCGCCACCGGAGAGCACCAGCTCCCAGAGCCCTTCCGGGGACTCCACACCGCCGGGGAAACGGCAGCTCATGCCGACGATCGCGATCGGATCGTCGGTGACGTCGGAGTTGTCGCGCGACTCGCGCACGGCGACGGCCGCGACGGCGTCGTCGCCCACCAGCTCGTCGAGCAGATACGCGGCGAGCCGGGCCGGTGTGGGGTAGTCGAAGATCAGAGTGGCGGGCAGCGTCAGTCCGGTGGCGGTCGCCAGCCGGTTGCGCAGTTCGACGGCCGTCAGCGAGTCGAAGCCCAGCCGGCGGAACTCCCGTTCCACGGCGATGGCCTCGGGCGAGGAGTGTGCGAGCACCACCGCCGCCTCGGCGCGGACGAGGTCGGTCAGCAGCCGGGGCCGCTCGTCCTCGGGCAGCGCGGCCAGCCGTTCGACGAGGCCCGCGCGGGACACCCCGGCGGCTCCGCTCTTCGCGGCGCGGCGGCCGCTCCGTACGAGTCCGCGCAGGATGGCCGGCACGCCGGCCGCGGCCGGGATCGCGCCGCCGGAGATGGCGAGCGGGACGATCAGCGCCTCGTCGCTCGCGGTGGCGGCATCGAACAGTGCCAGGCCCCGTTCCACCGAGAGGAGCGGCATTCCGGAGCCGCCGCTGACCCGGCGTACGTCGTGGTCCTCCAGCGTGCTGGTCATGCCCACGCCCTGCTCCCAGGCGCCCCAGGCCAGTGAGAGCCCGGGCAGCCCCAGGGAGCGCCGGTGCGCGGCCAGTGCGTCGAGGAAGGCGTTGCCTCCCGCGTAGTTGGCCTGTCCCGGACTGCCCATGACACCGGCGGTGGAGGAGTAGAGCACGAAGGCGGCCAGGTCGAGGTCCTTGGTCAGTTCATGC
>NZ_JBEXKU010000116.1:0-18249 GCF_040609575.1 Streptomyces sp. NPDC004647
GCCGACTCCTCGACGGACTCGTGCCCGATCATCGTCTCGCTCACTCGGCGTCTCTCCTTGATCAGCAGATCCGCCGTTGATTAGACACTCCCCTTACAGGCAGCTTTGTGACGGGCAACAGCGCCGTGCTCGAAGCCGGCGGCATCTTCGAGAAACCCGGCAGCACGGTCAACCTGGTGAGCAGCGTCGTTTCCGGCAACACACCCGACAACTGCCGACCCCCCGGAGCCGTCCCCGGCTGCACCAACTGACCAGCCCCACTGCGCCCGGGCCGCAAGGCGACGCCCCGGTCAGGCTGCACAAGGCGAAGCCCCGACGGCGAAAAGGCGGCATACCGCTGACGGCATCCCCATCCCCTTCGGGGCCGACGCTACGAAACGGCGGGGGAAACCGGGCATGGCGGCAGCCGGCGCTGCCGCCATGCCCGCCAGGTTGGTCAGCACTCCACGCGAATTCGGTGCAGACACACTGAGCATCCGGGCTTCAGCCGGCCACCCAGGCCGGGAAGATCCGCCCGAGCCGTCAACCGCCGACTCCGGCCGCTCCCTGAGGTTACGGATTAACATGCCCGCTTCAGTAAGGATCGGGAAGAGGCACTCGACAACCGAGTCCACGTTCTCACCCAATCCAGTCCCCGCAGGTCAGCATCCTACGGACGACTAGCTTCGTTGAGACAGGACACTAGGATGAGCCGGTGACCGAGACCCTGCCCCCTTTGGGTGTTGACCTCTTCGATGTTCACCGGCGGGGCTCGCCGACCTGCCGCCGAGGCCGAAGGGGCCTTCACCGGAACGTGCTGGACGTGGACGCCTCGCGCGCCAGCCTCGTTGCCTACGGACGGGTGGGCACGCCTGGGGGTGCGGGGTCGGGGCTGATGATGAACTCCTCCGGCCAGACCGTGAGCTGAACATCGTTGCCCGCGGCGCTGATCACGTCGTGCATGTTGCCGTATTCGCCCCGGTCCAGCAGGAAGAGTGGGTCGTCGCGGTGCACCATATCGGCACGCAACCAGGCATCGAAGTCGGTGAAGTCGGTGGCCCCGGCCGCAAGGTAAGGCACGAGCCGCCGGAACAGCTTGGGCCACATCACCAACTGCTGCAGTGCCTTGAGGTCTCGGACGGTGGCCTTGCCGTTCGGGTCGGCCGTCGAGTTTCGCCACAGCCCCGCCTGCGCTGCCCGCGCCGCCCGCGACTTCCCTGCCAGGTGATTGCGCAGCGAGGCGGGCAGGGTCGCGTAGAACGCCGGGTAGGCCAGCCCCTCCTCCATCAGCGTCGCGTTGGCCGAGGCGTCCACCCGGGCTTCGTTCAGGTACACGTCCGCCCCGTCCGGCTCGACGGGGTCGCCAGGATAGACGAACCCGATCAGCCGCCCGTTGGCGTCGATCCCGTTGGAGAGCACATAACCGCGAATGCTGTCCTGATCGGCCGCCTCGACCTTGTTCGGTTGGTCCTCGAAGAAGGTGACGCCGGTGAACCCCAGCAACTCCAGCAACTTATCGCGGGCGGCGTTCGCGCCGACCAGCTCCTGGTGGGTCTCGCCGAAGTGCGTCTCCAGCGCGTCGATCGCCTCCAGCCGCACCGAGATGCCTCTGGCGTTGATGTCCGGCGGCGTCCCCGACGGCCGGCGCAGCCCCTCAACCAGGGCGGGCGAGTCCGGCCGGAACTTGACCGTGTCGCCGTCCGGCTCCGGACCCTGCCGTGGCAGGTCGGGATAACGGATGACGAATAGGCCCCGCAACAGCGTGTAACTCATGTTGTCTCTCCCACCGACGACTACCCGGACCGTAACCCAGCGAGAGCTACGATGCACTTCCTGTCACGGATGGGTCCAACGTCTGGTGAGTCCCCGATGCTGGACGAGCAGCCCGCCCGGGATTCGCCTGGGCGCCCTGTACGTGACAACTGGCGGGCCGTGATCAAGTACGGCGCTCAGTCACATGTCGGCGTACGGAGGTTCACCGGGAATCTCCACGCCTCTACGCGGGACCTTCACCCGGCGGCGGCTGTGTTTCAGCAGGTCAGCGAATTCGTCGGTTGGCCACGGTGAACATCGCCGCGTCCCACAGCCCTGGAGATTCGAAGGACCCCGGCCCGCTGTCGGTGCCCAGTGCTGCTCCAGCGTGGGCCACCACCTCTTTCGCGGTGGCTTCGTCGTGAGCGGTGATGTCCAAGACAACCAGGCCGGGCTCGCCGAACGGACGACGAGGACACCCCTGGCACTGATCGACTGCCGGTGAGATAAACCTACCTTCGAAGCTCGCGGGCAGCGATAGACAACAGCATCCGCGTGGTGTGAGGGCATGTCACGCTGCCCTCGATCGGGTGTAGCCGCAGGAACGACCTCAGGCGCTGGTGAGGAAGTCTCTGGCCCGTTCGTCGAGTTCGGCGGCGCACCGCAGGCCACGGGTCCGGAAAGGGGCGAGATCACCGCGCATTGGTCGGCGTGACCTCCAAGGCCATGCAGCAGCAGATGGGGGTCGACGAACCGGACTCCGGTGTCCTCCTGGACGACATGGTCCTGCCCAGCGGGAGCGGGCTGCTGATGCGCGAGCTCATGAATCCGCGGGTTGAGGCCGAGATCGGATTCCGGCTCGGCCGGGACCTTCAAGGCCCGAACGTCGACGCGCCGGCCGCCAGGCATGCGCTGTCCGAGGTGTTTCTGGCGCTCGAAGTGATCGACACCCGGTTCACGGAGAACTGGCGGATCGGTCTGGCGAACAGCATCGCGGACAACGCGTCCTGCGCGCGGGTCGTCACCGGAGCGATGGTCCCGATCGATCCCGGCTGGGTCCTCGGCGCCGAGGAACTGGTGGTGAGCGTCGACGGGGTGGCCGTCGCCAGGGGAGAGGGCCGGGCCGTCCTGGGCGATCCGTTCAAGGCGCTGATCTGGCTGGCCCGTCGGCTGAGCGGCCTGGGCGTTGGCCTGAAAGCCGGGGATCTGGTCCTGGCCGGGGCGGTGCACGCGAGCCTCCCGCTCGAAGCGGGGACCGAGGTTCAGGTCACCTCGGTGATACTGCCCGCCGTAACTCTGCGCGTCGGCTGACTCGCCGCCTGCTCAGCGTGCGAGGGGCCGCTTCCGCCGGCGCTGTGTCCGGTCCCTCTGCCAGTACCCGAACCACTCACCGAACCACTCATGACAATGACTAAGGAGCGGCCCATGACTACGGGACGGACAAGCGTCGCGGTCCTCGGAGCCGGTCTCATCGGTATCGACCTGATCGGGAAGATCCAGCGGTCGAAGGCCCTGGACTGCCGCCTTGTCGTGGGCCGGCACCAGACCCTGGGCCTGCGCCGGGCGGATGAGATGGGGTGCACGACCGCGGCCGGCGGGATCGCGTCCTTGCTGGGGGCCGGGCCCTTCGACGTCGTCTTCGACGCCTCCAACGCCGACGCCCACGCCGAGCACTGGGACCGTCTGAAGGCGACGGGCGCGACGCTCATCGACCTCACCCCCGCGCAGCTCGGCGCGATGGTCGTGCCCACCGTCAACGGGGCGGCCGCAGCAGCATGCCGCCACATCAACCTTGTCAGCTGCGGCGGCCAGGCGGCGATCCCCGTCCTGCACGCCCTCGCCCAGCACTGCACGCCCGAGTACATCGAAGTGGTCTCCACCGGGGCCAGCGCGAGTGCGGGCCGGGCGACACGCCTCAACCTGGACCAGTACATCGACACGACGCAGGCCGCGATCCGGGCCTTCACCGGCTCCTCTGACGTGAAAGTGATGGTCAACCTCAGCCTCGCCCTGCCAGCTCCGCCGTTCCGGGTGGCCATGACGGCACTTGTGCCCGGGCTCCGGCCGAAGCCGGTCCGCGCCATCGTCGCTGCCGCCGCCGAGCGAGTGCGCACCTTCACTCCCGGATACACCGTGACTTCGATCTCGGTGAGCGACGGCCGGATCTCGGTCGCCGTGGAGGTGACCGCCGAGGGCGGCAGCATCCCGAAGTACGCGGGAAATCTCGACATCATCAACGCGGCCGCCGTGCTGCTGGCCGAGCAGCACACGACCGCCCGGGGCGAAATGAAGGACACCTCATGGCCCAGCGTATGAAGGAAGAGGCACCCCGCCAGGTGCTGATCCACGACCCCACGCTCAGGGACGGCCACCACGCGGTGCGCCACCAGCTCGACCGTGACCAGCTGCGCGACTACGCCACTGCCGCTGACGCCGCCCGCGTCCCCGTCGTCGAAATCGGCCACGGAAACGGGCTGGGCGCCTCCTCCCTCCAGATCGGCCGGGCCAAGCTCGGCGACGACGACATGCTCGCGATCGTCCGCGAAGCCCTCAGCCACAGCCGCATGGGAGTCTTCATGGCCCCGGGCTGGGGCACATCCTCCGATCTCCGCAACGCCGTCGCACACGGTGCGGAGGTGGTCCGGATCGCCGCGCACTGCACCGAGGCCGACGTCACCGAACACCACCTCGGAGTCGTCCGTGAGCTCGGAGCCGAGGCCCACGGCGTGCTCCTCATGAGCCACATGGCCCACCCGGAGCGGCTGGCCGAACAGTGCGCCCTCCTAGCCAAGTTCGGAGCCCAGGCCGTCGGAATCTTCGACTCCGCCGGCCACTACCTTTCGGCCGACGTGATCGAGCGGATCGCCGCCATCACCGCGGCGGTCGACGTCCCCGTGATCTTCCACGGCCACAACAACCTCGGCCTCGCCGTCGCCAACTCCATCGCCGCCGTACAGGCCGGAGCCTCGATCATCGACGCCACCGCGCGAGGCTTCGGCGCCGGTGCCGGGAACACCCAGCTCGAAGTCCTCGTGGCCGTACTGGAGCGCATGGGCTACTCCACCGGCATCGACCTCCGCAAGCTCCTCCACGCTGCGGACACCGCCCAGGACCGGCTGATGCCCACCCCGCCGACGATCGACTCCGTCAGCCTCGTCAGCGGCCTGGCCGGAGTCTTCTCCGGCTTCAAGACACCCGTCCTGGACACCGCCCACCGCTACGGCATCGACCCCGTCGATCTCTTCTTCGAGCTCGGCAGGCGGCAGGTCGTCGCGGGACAGGAGGACCTGATCGGCGACGTCGCCCAGCAGTTGAAGGAGGCGTAATGCAGGGCCTCCGACGGACGAGCGGACCCACACCAGCACACCCAGAGCACGAAGGAGTCGCCATGAACGGCCAACTCGCAAGCATCCTGCTCAACGACCTCAAGCTGGACGCGGACCGGCTGAGCCCGGACGCCACCCTGGACGACGCCGGCCTCGACTCACTCGCGGTCGTCGAGCTCTCCGTACTACTGGGCGACCGCCTCGGCATCACCATCCGCGAAACCGAAATCGAGGACGCCTCGACCCTCAAAGACCTCGACCTCCTCATCGAGCAGAAGCGCAAGGAAGGGTGAACTCGGCCATGGGCTTGAAGAAGAACACGCGCCCCGGACGGGCGTGGCTCATCACACCGGCCCTCCGGGCAGACCGGTTCGAGACGGCGCAGACCTCCGGCGCCGGTGTCGCCCTGGTCGACCTCGAAGACTCCGTAGCGCCCCAGGACAAGCAGGCCGCCCGGATGGCGGCACAGCAGTTCTTCGACCGGCCAGAAGCGCCCTGCACCCTGGGGGTCCGCATGAACTCCCCCGCGACCCTGGAGGGCACCAGGGACCTGATCGCCCTCTCCGCGTACGCCTGCAAACCCGGCATCATCCTTGTCCCGAAAGCTGAATCGCCCCGGGACGTCGAGCTCGTGGCCGGCGTCCTCGACACCGACGGATACACCCCAGACATCTGGGCGCTGATCGAGACCCCGCGCGCCTTTGACCGCCTCCCCACGATCCTGGCCGCACCGCGGCTCGGCGGCGTTGTCTTCGGTTCGGCAGACTACGCCGCCGCCGTCGGCTGCGGGCTGGCGTGGGAATCCCTGCTCTACGCCCGCTCCACCCTGGTGAACAGCGCGAGGGCCGCCGGTATCCCTGCCATCGACGCGCCGGTCTACGAACTGAACGACCTCGACGCACTGCGAGGCGAGGCTGAGCGGTCCAGGGAGCTCGGATTCCACGGCAAGGGAGCCGTACACCCCCGTCAGACGGCAGTCATCAACGACACCTTCATGCCCTCCGAGGCCGAGATCGCCCGCGCGCGCGCCATCGTCACCGCCGGGCGGGAGAGCGGAAGAGGCATCACCTCCGTCGGAGGGCAGATGGTCGGCACTCCCTTCTTCGCCGCGGCGGAGGCCCTTATCCGCGAGGTAGACGGCTGATACAGCCGACCCGCCAGAGAATCGGAGATTCATCGTGAGCAGCAATCTCCCGCAGGGGTATCGCCGAGTCGCCGCAAACCGAATCCGGGAGAACGTCGGCCTCGGATACAGCGACTTCGTCCTCGGCAGGGTCATCGAGCACCGTCCGGGACGGACGGTGACCGAGACGGACAACCTCCTGGGAACGGCGCTGACCGGCAACGTCGCACCGATCCACACCGATGCCCACTACAGCAGCAAGACCGAGTGGCGCCGGATCCTGGTGTGCAGCGGCGTCACACTGAACATCGTCGCGGGCATGACCGTACGGAGCACCAGCGGCCTCACCGTCGCCAACCTCGGGATCAACGAGGTCAGATTCGAAAACCCCGTCTTCGTCGGCGACACCCTGTACGCCGAGACGGAAATCGTGGACTGCAGGCTCTCGAAGAGCCGCCCGGAGAACGGCATCGTGACGTGCCGTACGTCCGGCCTCAACGAGGCGGGCAAGCGCGTGGTGATGTTCACGCGGACCTTCCTCGTCCCGACCGACCCTGAGACCGTCCGAACCGCGACCAACTACTAGAAGGCCATCCATGATCGAGCAGCTTTCCTTCGTCGCGGCTGATGACAGTCTCTGGCAGCAGTACGGCGAACTCGCCACCCGCAGCTACGGCCACCCCGTCGGCGATATCAGGCACCTGCGCGAGCACGCCGACCTCCGGGTGGCAACCCGAGCAGGCAAGGTCGTCGCCGGAGGGCTTGGCCTGCTCGTCCCCCAGTTCTTCGGCGGCTCCCCAGTCCCCAGCGCGTGCCTCGGCGCCGGCTGCGTCGCCCCTGAAGAACGCGGCGAGCACCTGGCGACCCGCATGGTTGCTGAGCGGCTGCGCCCCCTGCGGGAGAGGGGCGCGGTGATCTCTACGATCTCGACGTCTTCGAACGGCTACGCCCGCCGACTCGGCTGGGAAGCGCCTGCGCCCGTGTTCGCCTGGTCCGTCACCACCGACGACCTGAGGCGGTCTTTCACTGGCGAGAATTTCGATATCGAGCACGGGCTCACCCCGGACGCACAGAACCTCCAAAGGGAACTCGCCCGGCAATGGAACGGGCCCGTGCTCCAACCTGACTGGTGGTCATCGTGGAAGGAGAACAAGAGCGCCCTGACGACCTACCGCTTCAACAGACCGGGGCACCCGACGACCGGGCTGCTGTCCCTCGCCATGAAACGACGAGAGCGCCACGGCATGAACCTCGTCGTCCACGACTTCTGGGCAGCGGACGAGAGCGCGGTCGCGGCCATGCTCGCCTTCCTCGGCCGCCACAACACCCGCGCCGAAACGATCGAATTCCGGCGCGGCGCACTACCGCCCTACCCCACTCTGTTGCACAACCTGCACCGCTACCGGCCCACCGCACAGGCGTGGCACCCGTGGATGCTGCGCATCCTCGACATCCGCGAAGCCATACGGCTCCGCGGATGGCCCGCCGACATCGACACCACCGTGCCGATCGAGATCGAAAGCGAGAACGGGGATGCCTGGGACCGCTACGTGCTCCAGGTCACCGCCGGATCAGCCGAGATCAGCCCGACGCACATCGAGGGCGGAGTGAGCTTCACCAGAAAGCAGCTCGCCGTGTGGTACGCCGGGGGCTACAGGACCGTCACCTCGGCGCGTATGGCGGGCGTCCTCGCCGGATCGGACGAGGCGCTGCTGACCCTCATCCGCAGCACGGTAGAGCGCGAACCATGGTTGCCTGACCATTTCTAGCGACCATTCGGCGTCCCTCCACAGCCCCAACCCGCCTCCTCTCAGGCACCCGTCACCCGGACCGCCCCTGTCCGGCCCCGCTAGCGCGTCCGGCTCAGCCGACCGCGTGCAGCGTCTTCCGCCGCTCCTCGCGCCAACTGCGCTCCCGAGTCGACAGCTGACATGCCATACGCGGGAGGCGCTCCTGGAGCGCCTCCCGGGAGTCATCCCCGTCCTCACTCAGCCCAGTTTCCGACCGCACGAATTTTGTGCTGGTGAGCGACAAAAAGCACCAGCAGCTACAGCCGACCCAGGGCTTCGACATAGTCGCTACTTGGGTGATTTGTCCTGGCGTGTGGCGGCGAGGGGCTTGGAGAGAGCACGCACGGTTTCCCAAGATCGCGTGGGTATCGAGTCATTGATCTCTGCGGAAGTCCATGCGAGTGGGCCGTCGATCGATGCCCCGCCGACTGTCCTGGGTCGTTTCGTGCCCGCCGCTGCCCGCTGACGGGCATCCGGCCGGTGCCTGCTAAGACGGCCATCCGCCGTGTCCTGGCCCGCCTGGATGCGGACGCGCTCGACCGAGCGGCGGGTGCCTGGCTGCCCGACCGCCACCCCAAGGCAGAACATTGCTGCGCTCGAGCTCACCCACCCTGCGGGCTTTCGGGTACGCCGAGCGAGTGCCAAGCCGACCAGTCGCTGTCGTTGCCGGCGACGTTCTGCCAGGTACACCTGATGGTGCCGTCGCCGAAGAGGGCGAAGACCTCCAGACGGCCGTCGGCGTTCGAAGCGACCACCGGGTCGCCGATCAGGAGCGGGCTGCCGTTGTAGAGCGGTGCCCAAGTGGGCGACCACCTGCCGTCGGGGGCGGGGTTGGTCTGCCATTTGTGCTCGAGGGTGCCGCCTTCCTGACGGGCGAAGAGGTCCAGCCGGCCATCGGTGTTCACACCGACGGCAGGGGTACCTACCGGGCTGTCGCCGCCGAGCGATCTCCACGAGGCCCATCCATTGCTGGGCTTGGTCTGCCAAATGTGCTCGACGGAGCCGCCCGGGCCGAGGACGAAGACCTCCTGCTGGCCAGAGGTGTTCAAGACGGCCGCCGGGTCGCCCTGCGGGGTGCCGCCGAGTTCGCCGAAGGCCCATCCTTCGACGTGGGGACGCTGATAAGCGTGCAGAACGGTGAGTACCCCATTCTCGTCGTCGTAGCCGCGGACGAAAGCCTCCAGCCGACCATCGGCGTCCGGTATGACCGCCATGTCGCCCATCACATCGTCGACGAAGAGAGCTTTCCAATCATCTCTCCATCCGTTGTTCGGGGCGGTTTGCCAGATGTGCTGGACGCTGCCGCCCGTGGCACGGACGAAAACCTCCAGTCGGCCATCGAAGTTCCTGGCGACGGTCGGGGTGCCTGCCGCGGACGGGCTGCCGGGGAGCGATTCCCAACGCGACCATGAGCTGCCGTGGGGGGTGGTTTGCCAGGCGTGCTGGACCTTGCCGTCCGTGGTGCGGACGAAAACCTCCATCCGAGCATCGAGGTTCGTGGCCACGACCGGGTCGCCTTCCAGGTTGCCGCCGAGCGAGTACCACCCCGACCATTCGTTGCGGCTGGGGGCCGTCTGCCAGTTGTGCTGAAGGGTGCCGTCGGAACCGCGGGCGAAGACCTCCAGCGCCTCGTTCGTATTGAGACCGACCCAGGAGAAGGGGGAAACGTACCGGACGCTGCTCACCGTAGCCATGGCAATCCCTGACCTCTCTGGTGACGTGGTGACTGTCTGCGTGGCGACAGGGGTAATCAGCTGAGGAGTTGGCCGGAGCCGGCAAGTTATGCGCTTGTCTTCTGATTCAACGCAGCCGCGAAACGGCGTCAGCCGCGGTGTTCCAGCAGCGCAGCGAACGGGCATTGCGCTTCGATCCTGAAGGGGGCGGTGCGCCGCCCGTCACCATGCCATTCTCGACCATCGGATGTCGGCGGGAGTCTGGAAGGCAACACGCCAGACCCTCCGCCTGTCCGTCCCGATAACGAGGGCGGCGCAGCGTGGCATCCACCCCTCCGAAGGTCCGTATACGACGATACGCTTCGTGTGACTCCTCCGCGCGTCAGCCTTGTCAGGCCATGTCCGCAGTCGTGATCACACGGCGGGGCGGACGCTGCAGATCCAGTGATCGAGCTCCGCAACTGACGCCCGGCCAGGTAGTTTTGCGGGGCCTTCGTCGTAGCGGGTGGCCGCACCTCAGTGCTTCGGGCCCAGTCAGGTGGCGTCCGCTTCGTGACGATTCGCCTGCTCGACGGGCCGAGGACGCAACAGGCGCGGGCTTCCAAGATCATGGAGTTCCCGAGGCCCGTGATCCGACAGGAAAGACCGTACCTGCCGACGCATCGTCCCTGATACCGCCTGCTCTTGACCAACTGCTGATGCTCTGCGGGGCAGTGTCAGTCGAACGTCGTCGTCCGAGCGTCAGTGGCGCAGGCGCGGCGATCTGGTCATTGACACTGACGGGTGGTGCTGACTCCGTTGCTGGCATGAGTGACGAAGAGCCATGTCATTCTCACGCCGAGCGGGAGCGCAGGACCTGGGCGGGGCCGCGCTGATGGGTCTTCAGCTCATCCAGCGCGGTCTCGAACTCCCACCGCTGGTGATAGAGGGCGGCCAGCTCCTTTGCCGGGGCGGCCTCGTGGTCGAGGATCGTGGTGATCAGCCGGTATGGCGCGTCCTGCTCCGGCCGCCCGGGATCGTCCAGGGTGTACTCGACGACCCGTACCACCTCCGGGTCGGCGCGCTTAAATACACGAAGAGGGCCTGGGGTCTCAGGCAAATCGTGGATCTTGAAGTGCGGCAGCGAGCCAGTCCTGCCCCCGCGCAGATTGGAACGCTCTTCGGCCTAGTGGGCCACTCGAAGCTGCTGACCAGGGTCGACAAGCGGCGCAAGGTTGGCAAAGAAGAGTCAACGAACGAGCTGAACCGAATCGTGGAGCGTCGCAACCGCATCGCCCACGCCGGTGATCGCATCGGCAGAGGCAGGGCCACCATCACGATCGACGAGGTCGAGTCCGACCTCGATCTCATCGTTTCCATCGTCGACGCTCTGGACGAAGAGACCAAGCCGAAGCGGTGACCGCGACCAGGCGGCCAGTTACCGCCTGACCCGAACGAGTGAAGAAGAGGCGCCACGGGAAGCCGCTTCCCGTTGTCTCACCATGGGAAAGTCGGAGTGAGCGAGCCGGACGGCCAGCAGCGGCTCCCAGCTCGCCGACGCCGCTCACAGCTGTCTCATGAGACATGCAAATCGTGGAGAACACTTTAACGCCGGTGAGCTCGTTCATCAGCAGCTCGGCGAGCTCCAGCTCCCTCTCCGTGACCGGCGCTGAAGGCGCGAGGTCGCCAGGCTCACGCAGCTCGTCCTGCCACAAAAGAGTCTGAAGGACGAGCACGCCCGTGCCGCGGGCGCAGCAGGGCCAGCCGCTCCCGGGCCCGCAGCGCGACCTTGGCCACGCCCACGTACCGGTCCGCGCGAGCGCTTCGACCAGATTCCCTGTCAAGTGAGTGTGTTCAAGTTGGGAGCCTCGCGGCTGGTGGCCTCAGGAGGGGGGCAGGGCTTCGGTGTAGTCGTAGGACGTCCAGTTCGTGACGATCTGCCAGCTCAGCGGTCAGCCGAGAACAGTGCCTCTGCGTTCTCGTGAGGTGAGACGGGCGGCGGGGCGAGCTGCGGTGACCCGTGGCGAGGCAGCGGGTAGCAGATCCTGATCGACGCGCTGATGCGCCAGTGCGAGGACGTCGTGCTGCCCGGCCCGGTCGAGGAGTTGCCGGGCCTGCCGACGCTGGTGCAGGCCCTGGTCCAGGTGCCGGACCACCGCTCGCGCTCGGGCCGGCGCTACGGCCGGGTGAAGGTCATGTGCGTCACGCCGCTGGGGGTTGTTACGGACTCGACCTGAAAGCGTTTCTCGAGTCCTTCGAGTCCGGCCCACAGGCGCTCGCCACGGCCCAGGACGACCGGGACGACGGCGATGTGCAGGTGATCGATGAGGTCTTCGGCGAGGAACTGGCGGATCGTGGTCGGCCCGCCGCCGATCCTCACATCCAGGCCGCCTGCGGCCTCGCGCGCCTGACGGAGCGCCTCCTGCGGCGTGGCATCGATGAAGTGGAACGTGGTGCCGCCTTCCATCTCCACCGAGGGACGGGGATGGTGGGTCAGTACGAACACTGGGGTATGGAAGGGCGGGTTGGGCCCCCACCAGCCGTTCCACTCATGGTTTCCCCACGGCCCGCGTTGGGGACCGAACTTGTTGCGGCCCATGATCTCCGCCCCGATGCCGGCATCCCAGGTGCGGGCGATAGCCTCGTCGACCCCGGTGCTCCCGTCCGGCTTGCCCTGCATCTGCTGGCAGGTCCTGGTCGGGAAGAACCACTCGTGGAGTCGATGGCCGGCGTGGCCGAACGGAGCATCGAGACTCTGTCCTTCACCCGTGGCGAAGCCGTCGATGGAGACGGAGAAGTTGTGGGCCCTCACACGGGACATGGCGTGGCTTCCTACCCTCGATGGACGGTGATTGCGAACTGCAATCACCTGCGGGGATGAGCGTAGGCTTGGTGGTGGCAGAATGCAATCACTGGAGGTGGGCATGCGAGACGAACCGCGGTCCGGGTGTGCGATCAACGCGGCAGTGGAGGCACTCGGGGACCAGTGGAGTCTCATCGTCCTGCGCGATGTGATCTTCGGTGGGCGCCGCCACTTCCGTGAGCTGCTCACTCACTCCAGGGAGGGAATCGCGTCGAACATCCTCAGCAGCCGCCTCAAGGCCCTCCTCGCCGGCGGTCTCCTCACGCAGGAGGAGACCGGGCGAGGACGACGCGCGACCTACAGCCTCACCGAGGCGGGCATCCAGACCGTCCCCATCATGGTCGCGCTCGGTTCCTGGGGAATGCGGCACCGCCCCACGACACCCGAACTGACCGTCCGCGCACGACTGCTGGAGGAGGGTGGGCCATCTCTCTGGGAAGACCTGATGGACGAACTCCGCGAGGTGCACCTGGGCACCCCCCGCCCGCGCCCCGACCGCCCGCTGGCCTCAACAGTCCTCCAGGCGGCCTACGAACGCGCCCTCGCGGAGGCGTCCTGATCGCCAAGGGGCCCCTTCCTCTTGAGGCAGAGCGAAAACCTGGCACAAATCTGGCACGACAGACAGCCGAGAACGTGACAGGCACGGCCTCCCAAGATCATGGAGTTCTCGACGCCCCATGATCCGAGTGGAAGACCGTGCCTGCCGACGCATCATCGCCGATCTCGCCTGCTCTTGACCAACTCCGCGACCACCCGCAGGTCGCACCCGGAGAAGTACCGGGCCTGCTGGAACGGCTGGCCGAGGTGCCTGACCCGCGTGATCCGCGCGGAGTGCGGCACACTCTGGTGGTCGCGCTCGCCCTGACCGCGTGCGCGGTACTGGCCGGGGCGAGATCGCTGCTGGCGGTCGGCGAGTGGATCGCCGACGCTCCGCCCCAGGTGCTCCAAGCTGTTGGCGCGCGTGCCGATCCACTGTGTCCGAAGCGGCTGCTGCCTGCGGAATCGACGGTTCGCCGACTCCTGGCCCGGATCGATGGCGACGCCTTGGACCAGGCCGTGGGCCGCTGGCTTGCCGACCGCCGCCCCCACAGAGCAGACGGACTGCACGGTCTGGCCGTGGACGGCAAGAGCCTGCGCGGGGCGGCCAAGGCCAAGGGCCGGAAAATCCACCTGCTCGCCGCCCTGGACCACACTACCGGCCTGGTCCTGGCCCAGCTCGACGTGCAGGAGAAGACGAATGAGATCACCTGCTTCCAGCCTCTGCTTCAGGCCGTCGCCGACCTGGCCGATGTGGTGGTCACCAGCGACGCGATGCACACCCAGCGCGAGCACGCTACGTATCTACTGGGCCGCGGCGCCCAGTACATCGTGATCGTCAAGGGCAACCAGAAGAAGCTGCGCAAGCAGCTGAAGTCCCTGCCCTGGCAGCAGATCCCGCTCCAAGGGCGCACCCGGGGCAGCGGCCACGGACGCACCGAAATCCGCCGGATCAAGGTGGCCAGCGTGAACAACCTGCTCTTCCCCGGCGCCCGCCAAGCCGTCCAGATCAAGCGCCGCCGCACCGACCGCAAGACCGGTAAGACCACCGTGAAGACCGTCTACGCCGTCCAGCCTCACCGCCGACCAGGCGACACCCGCACAGCTGGCAGCACTGGTGCGCGAGCACTGGAAGGTGGAGGCCCTGCACCACGTCCGGGACACCACCTTCGCCGAGGACGCCTCACAACTGCGGACCGGCAACACGCCCCGAGCGATGGCGACCTGGCGCAACCTGGCCATCGGAGCCCTGCGGCTGACTGGCGTCACGAACATCGCGGCCAGCCTGCGTCGCAATGCCCGCGACGCGCGACGCCCGCTCACCCTCCTGGGGCTTACATGATCACGAAATGGACATCACGCGACTACGCCGAAGCCCTGGGTCTTGACCCGCACGGCATGGGGGGAGAATGCTTGGACCTCCTGGTCGGAGTTCTCACCGCTCACCTCGATCATTTTCGCGAGCATTGGCCATAGCTTGGCTATCCACGCTGCTTTGGAATTGCTGGGAAATGTAAATTCGATCAAACGGGAAAGGTGGGGGTTGTGTCGACCGTCGAAAACAAAACCAACGGTGAGTCGGCTTTTCACGGCGTGTCCGAAGGCGACAGTATCGCCGTCTTCGGTCAAGGTGGATCCGTTGGTGTCCGAGGGGATGGCGGCACGTGGCACGGTGTCGCCGGCATCAGCACGAGCAAGACTGGAGGCGCCGGGGTATACGGGATCAACAACACCGGCAGCGGCGTGATCGGTGAAAGCGCCACGTGGATGGGTGTCTACGGAAAGACCGACAGCACCACCGGTGGAGCCGGCGTGATGGGAGAGGGCGCGGGGGGCGGTCCGGGAGTAATCGGCACGAGCAAGCACTGGCATGGTGTATACGGCGAAACCAGCGCCCGCGGCGCGACGGGAGCCGCTGCTGTATGGGGCGAGAACAAGTCGGACGGTTCCGGAGTCGTCGGGCACAGCGTCAATGGAGCTGGCGTATACGCGAAAAGTGAGAACGGGTCGGCGGGCGTGTTCCAGGGGAAGGTGGAAATACGAGGGGATCTCGAAGTATCGGGAGACATCCGACTCCTCGGTGGCGACCTCGCCGAACTCTTCGCGGCCAAGCCGACCGCAGTTGTCAGCGAACCCGGGGCGCTCATGAGCGTCGATGAGGACGGACGGATCGCGCCGAGCGACCGCGCCTACGACAAGAAGGTCATCGGGATCGTCGCCGGAGCCGGCGTGTATCGGCCGGGGCTGATCCTCGACGCCGGGTGTGGAGAGCACGTCCAGCCCATCGCCATGGTCGGCAAGGTCTACTGCCAGGTCGATGCCTCCTTCGCGGCGATCGAGGTGGGAGACCTGCTCACCACTTCCCCCACCGTCGGACACGCGATGAAGGCCACCGACCCGTCGCGGGCCTTCGGGGCTGTGGTTGGCAAGGCGCTGGCCCCTATGCCTGAGGGGACCGGTCTGCTGCCCATCGTCGTGACCTTGCAGTAGGAGGAATAGTGTCTCGCAAGCCGCCCACCATCTCGGCGCTGTACCTCCAGAACGACGGATCGCTGCATATTGAATGGGACCTCGACAGCTTCTTTGAGAATCCTGAGGAGCCCGACGAGGTATGGGTGGAACTCCCCGGAGGAATCGTCAGTGAGGTCATGGCCGGTGGCACCAGGAAGTTCGACGTCCCCGCCGTTGTGGTCGAGGCGTACATGGGGACGGTGCTGAATGGATCAGTGGTGTTCAAGTGGAACGAGAACCCCGACAACGTACAGGGCAGCGCGTTCTCCTACCCACTCACGAGCGGTGTGCCGGGACAAAGCGGCAGCACCCCGTCAGTTCCCACGGTGAAGCTGCTCGAGAGAGCGCCGAAGACCCTCCAGCACGAGAACCTGATCACCATCTCGTGGGCGTCGTACTCCTACACCCGCGGAAACATCATCTGGGGTCCGCAGAACAACCCGCGGCTCTTCACCCACAATATCGATCCGCACGGCACTGTGTACTCGGGTGAGTTCACGACGGATCGCCCCTTGGCACCTCAGGCGACGTACCAGTTCCTCGTGCAGGTGACGAACGCCTTCCACAACAAAACGGTCGAGACCCCCATCAGGGTGGGCAGCGTCGCTAACTTCTCGTCGGTACGGCAGTTCCTCGCCGCGAGCGGAATCCCGACGCCCGCAGGACTTCGAGGGCCGCTCCACGGCTCGCATAGCCTGCGCGCCTCGATGGGGCTGTGAAAGCCGGCAGTTCGTAGGCGGGAAAGCCCCCTCCCCGGACTGAGCCTGGATCCACCGAGATATTCGGGAGTGATCGTTTCGGTGGATTCGAGTGCTGATCGACTGCCGGAAAGCACCGCTGTTCCCGCTCTGGGTCACCGCCTGGTCCAGGGCGTCAACCGTGTCCCGGTGCTGGAAGCGCTCTGCCTGTCCGGGGACCACCCCCGACTTGGTGCGGCCAGGACATCGGGGCCTGCGGGGCTGCCTGCTGTACGACCGTCAACTCATCGACACGCAGATACCCGGTGATGGCGATGCTGCGATTCGTGGGCGGTGGCGTCGAACTCGACAAAGCTCTCCTCGTCGCCCGTGCAGGCGACCAGCTCGTCGTCACCAAACTCGACCGGCTCGGCCGCTCTCCGCAGATCCTCGGCGCAGTTGCCGAGTTCGAGCACGCGCTGATGGCCGAATCACCATGGACGGCCTCGCCGCGGCCCGTGCCAGCACCGGCGGGCAGAAGCCCAAGCTCGGCCCCGCCAGGTCCAGCTTGCCAGGGAGATTTATGACTCCGGCGACTACACCGTCCAGCAGATCGCCGACGAGTTCGGCATCACTCGCTCCACTATCTACCGCCACCTCAGCAAGGTCCCCAGCGAACCCGCGGAGACCGAGTAACTGGCCCTCACTCCAGGTCGGCCCCGGCGTCCTATCTCTGACCCACGGTGCAAAGTAGCCGGCAGTGAGCGTTTTCAGCGTTGACGCTCCAGGGTGAGGACGGCAGCGGCCATGACCGTCATGCGGTTAGGGCTGCAGCGGGCTCTGCGGAAGACGCGCCAGGACTTCAGTCTCGCGACGCTTCGTTCGACCGGTGCTCGTGCCGCTGACAGGGCCCGGTTGATCGTCCGCTGGGTCGCGGTGAGGTCCTGGTGCGGGAGACGTCTGATCGGCGTGGTCACCCAGGAGCCGGCCCCGATGTAGGCGCGGTCGGCGAGGACGGGTACGCCCTGGCGTTCGCAGATCCGGATGATGCGGTGGGTGCGGGCCGCGGTCAGGTCGTGGGTGCGGCCGGGCAGTGCGGGCGAGATCCACAGCAGCTTGCCCGCAGGGTCGGCAACGACCTGCACGTTCACGCCGTGGCGGCGGTGCTTGTGGGAGTAGTCGGCCCGGCTGTCACCGACCGGTCGCACTCGGCGAGCGTTCCGTCGAGCAGGACGTGATCGGGATCCGTCTCCCGCAGGACCCGCAGCAGCCCGGGCGCCCGGCGGGACAGATGGCCGACGACAGCGGTGACGTAGGCGTGGGCAGTGCCGACGGATATGCCGAAACCGGCGGCGATCTGCGCGAGCGTGTCGTGCCAGCGAAGGTAGACCAGGCCGACGAGAGCACGCTGGTGCGGCGGGAGCTTGCAGCGGCGGTCACCCTCACGGGTGACGATGAGCATGGATACCCACTCGACCAGGGCGTGCGGGAGGTCGAGTGCGGCAGGATAGGGAACCAACGAGGCTCCTGCGCTGATGAGTTGAGACGTCGAACACCTCTCTCAACGGCACAGGAGCCTCGTGCGTTGCGGAGGCCACCCCGTCACCCGACCGGTGGCCCCTCTGAAAACGCTCACTGCCCTCGACGCCAGGCAACGCTGACGACCATCGCTCTCCGGGCCGGACACGGTCTTCGGCCTGAGGCCAAGGAAGTTCATCGAGTGGCCCCTACGGACGCCAATTCCCCGAGGCCACTTCAAGACGTCCCGATGACAAAGGATCTTCAACAACCGGGGCCGTTTGGAGCCAACATGCCGGAGCCACTGAATGACGTCACAGCCACTTTCGGCACTTCCCGGGCGTAGTGGTGCTTGCCGTCGACCTCGATCACGGTCCGTACTCCACCGGGCAGCAGCAGTAGAAGTCCATTCGTTCCCGTGCCGGTCGGGGAGTGTCTAATCAACGGCGGATCTGCTGATCAAGGAGAGACGCCGAGTGAGCGAGACGATGATCGGGCACGAGTCCGTCGAGGAGTCGGCC
>NZ_JBEXKU010000117.1:0-17854 GCF_040609575.1 Streptomyces sp. NPDC004647
GGGGGGGGGGGGGGGGGGGGTGGTGCGCGGCGGGCCCCACCCCCCCCCCCCGCGGGGGGCGGGGGGCGGGGGGGGCCCGGCCTGGTCACTGGACCAGGCCGGGCCCCGCCGCGTTCCTGAAGTTCTTAGGCCTGGAGGGCCGGGCTGCCCTGCGGCGCCTCCTGGCCGGTGGCCTTCTTGGCCGGGGCCTTCCTCTTCGGCCTCGGCGTGGCCTGGAGGCTGGCCTTGGTCTTGGCGGCGGCCTTCTTCCTTGCCCCGGTCTGGAGACTGCCCTTCGGGGCCTTCTTGGCGGCGGCCTTCTTCTTCACCGGGGCCCGGAGGCTGGCCTTGGGCGCCTTCTTGGCGGCGGCCTTCCTCGCCGCCACGGCCTGGAGGCTGCCCTTCGGGGCCTTCTTCACCGAGATCTCGCCCCGGCGCGGCAGCTTCTTGGAGCCGCTGACCAAGTCCTTGAAGCCCCGGCCCGCGCGGAACCGGGGAACGGCAATCTTCTTGACCCGGACCCGCTCCCCGGTCTGCGGGTTACGGGCGTAGCGGGCGGAACGGTGAACTTTTTCGAAGGAGCCGAAACCGGTGACCGAGACCCGTTCACCCGCAACGACCGCACGGACGATCGCGTCGAGTACCGCATCGAGGGCCTCGGCGGCCTGCTCACGGCCACCCAGCTTGTCGGCGATCGCTTCTACCAGATGCGCTTTGTTCATCCCTGGTGTTCCCCTTCGCGGTTGGTGACGGTCCGGCCCAGGCCGGACCTCTCTGGGAGCCGGCACCCCCCAGGGGGGGTGCCGGCGGGCGAGAACTACCGTGACGGAGCGAGGGGTTAGACCCGCAACCCCCATTCCCAGCACCACAAGAGGACCCCGGAACAGCACCGCTCCCGCGGGACGGAGGCGGGTCAGGTGGCGGGGGCGGTACGCCGTACGGCGTGGAAGCGGGAGCGCCAGGTGCGCAGTCGGCTGCGGGTACCGTCACCGCCTCCGCCGTGCCACCACAGGTACGCGCACCAGGCGCACACCGCCCCCGTGGTCACGGCCGTGGCGGTGTCGCCCGTACGCAGCGCGTCCAGCGTGCACAGGGCGCAGGTGATCGCGATCCCGCCGTAGAAGGCAGCAAACCGGCAGCGGCCCGCCACCACAGCGGCGACCGATACAAGGTAGACAGCCAACGCGAGGGCATGCAGAACAGACATCAGGTCTCCAACACAGAGAAAAGAAGGGGGGAAAGGGGAAAGCGCCTGGTGCCTTCACACTCCGGGAACCCCAGCCAGGAACGGCGCGCACGTCGCCGGGAACGGACTGCGGCGCGTGTGGGGGCGGGCCAGGGCTCGGCAGGTGTGCTGGTGGTCGACGCGGGTGACCGGCCCCCCCGGCCCACCTCGGGAGCGGGGGGCCGGTCGTCGTACTCAGGGGCGGGCGTGCGCGGGGTGCCGCAGCACGAACAGCGCCTTATCCATGAACCTCGTGGAGCGGATCAGTTCGGAGTGCTGCGCCCCGCCCCACACGTGCCACCGGTCGCCGTCCAGCATCGGGGACCACGTCAGCAGGAACGTAGGGCCGTCGGCGAGGGTGGCCCACCACTGGCCGCGCTGCGTTGTCTTGAACCTCACGCCCGGCACCTGGGGAAGCTGCGGGAGGGGCCCGAACCGGCGCGCCTGGTAGTCGAGATAGGCGCGGGTGGGCACGATCGCGACCCGGGCCGCCTCGGGCCGCACGGCGTTGACCGTGCCCCGGCGGGCGTAGGGCTCCCAGTACGCGCCGCGCGCGTAGTTGAACCCGCGCTTGGCCAGGACGGCCCCGGCCTCGTTGAGCACCTCATCGCGCATGGCGTGCGCGTGGCGGCCCTCCAGCGGGACCGGGTCCCACAGGTTCGCACAGTCGCGCTCCTCGGCATCCAGCCACCGCAGAGCCGCGCCACCGGTGATCGGGGAGAGGTACACGTAGACGGCGACCGGCCGGTAACGCTCCTCGGACTGGCGGCACAGCTGCCGCCTGCGCTCTTCCGGCATCCTCAACGCGGGCCGCTCCTCGGCGGCGAGCCGGTGAGCCGCGTGCCGCTCCGGCGCGGGGAGCTGAGCCATGCTCCCGCGGTCACGCTGCGCCGGCGCCTGGGCCGGGTGCGCCTGCTCCTCGTCGGCCACGATCCCGGCATGCGCAGCGATCATCGCATCGGCCACCATCGCGCGGCCGGTGTCTCCAGCGTGCTCCGCCTCGGCCTTCTTGCGCTCCAGCCGCATGCGGATCTGCTCATGGGTCAGGCCCTGGGCGCGCATGTCGGCGACAGCCTTTGCTGTCACGGCGGCCGTGATGCCGGGCAGGGCGGCGGTCAGCCGGTCCCGGCCGAGCTCCCCGGCCCTGACCTTCTGCGCGAGCACAGTGGTGGCGGCTGCGGCCGTGTGCGCGCCGATGCCGGGCGCGTCCTTGATGTACTCCCCGGCCTTGTTCAGGGCGGCCTCTTCCGCGCGGGAACGTGTCGGGGCGGCGGAGGTGACCGGCGCCGCGACGGCGATCGGGGCGGCCGTGGCGGTCTCCTCGCGCTCCTGGCGGTCCTGCTCGGGGTCGGTCGCGGTGAGGACATAGCGGCGGTTGGAGTGGACGCGAACCCGCCACCTCTCGCCCGGGGTGTCCTCACTGAGCGTGGCGCACCCGTTGGCCTGCCATGCCTCGAACGCGCGGGCCGGGTCCACGGGGACCATGTTCCCGGTGCTGGAGTCGTAGGCGCGGCAGAACTTCGCGGCGGCCCGGATCGCATCAACGCGCTTGGTCCAGTTCCGGCGGATCGTGGTCATAGGTGTGCCTCATTTCTGGATTCTCTAAGACAGGGGCCGGGTTTCTTCCGGGAGTTGCACACCGGCCCAGCGGCCCCCAGGGCTCGAACCGCTCCCGGGGCCGCCCCGCTGCGCGGGAGGACGTGTCACTCTCCATCCGGGGCCCGGCAGGAAGGACCGTAGGGAGTCGGAGAGTTAGGCCCGCAACACCCACTCCCCCGCACCAGAAGAGGACCCGGAACAGCACCGCGCCCGCGGGCCGGAGGCGGGTCAGGTGGCGGGGGCGGTACGCCGTACGGCGTGGAAGCGGGAGCGCCAGGTGCGCAGTCGGCGGCGGGTACCGTCACCGCCTCCGCCGTGCCACCACAGGTACGCGCACCAGGCGCACACCGCCCCCGTGGTCACGGCCGTGGCGGTGTCGCCCGTACGCAGCGCGTCAAGCGTGCACAGGGCGCAGGTGATCGCGATCCCGCCGTAGAAGGCAGGGAACCGGCAACGGCCCGCCACCACAGCGGCGACCGATACAAGGTAGACAGCCAACGCGAGGGCATGCAGAACAGACATCAGGTCTCCAACACAGAGAAAAGAGGGAAGGGCGGCGTAGCCAGCACGGCGGCCGTACGGCGGCCGTACGGCGGCCGTACGGCACCCCTGGGGGCGGCTCGGGCGGCTGCCGTCGGCCAGAGCCAGGGAATCGGCCGGCCGGCGGGGGTGTCGTGGTTCTCCGGTCCGGCCAGGAAGACCGTAGCCAGAGGGCGAGTGAGTGCCGCAAGCCCGACATCCAGCGACCATCCAGCAAACGCAAGGCCGGGAGCCGCAGGGGGCTTTGTGCGCCCGGGCGCGTTTCGGCCCGCACCCCCGAGGAGAAGGAGGCGCGGGCGGAACGGCGGCGCGGGGGACGGGCGCGGGGCCGCCCCGGGGGCTAGTGGTCGGGGAGTTCGAAGAGGCGGGTCGTGCCGCCCTTGACCCGGAGCGGCTTGTCGGCCGGGCCCTTCACACGGAAGGGCATGATGTCCTCGCGGTGCTCGTGATGTTCAAGGGCATCGTCTCCCAGCTTGTGGTGCAGATGCGGGTTGGTGCACGTCATGCGCCGGTGGGGAGGGACCGGCCAGCGGCAGGACCATTCCACTTTCCGGCGGCCCTCCGAGCCCGCCGCGTCCCGGTCGGCATCCTGCGCCCTGGGCCGGACGGGAGCGGCGAGGTCGATGATGCGTACGGTGCCGTCTCCGGCGGGTCGGGTCCCGAGCTTCTTGGCCTTGGCTTTCTCCTTCTTCCGGGCGGCCGGGGGCAGGGTGTTGCGCCGGACGTCGACGAGCTGGTTCTTGCCGGTCTGCTGCATGATCTGCCAGGCCGTGTAGACCACGGCGGCCCAGGCCAGAGGGGTTTCGGGGACGGGTTCGGCGATGGTCTGGCCCAGCGGGAGGATGATCTCGTTGTGCCAGTGCAGCGGGCCCCACAGGTCGGGCGCAGATCGCTGCAAGTGGGCGTCGTCCTGTGCCATCTGGGCGGCTGTGACGGCCCTGCCGTCCGGGCCGACACCGACCGTCTCATCCGGGCCCGGGCGGGAGAAGTCGGTGATGCGCGGGGTGTAGAAGTTGATCCAGATCGCGGGCAGGGCGTCGGGTACGGGGAGTGCCCCGGAGGGGCTGTTCAGCAGCCACATCAAGGGGGTGGAGGCGTCGAGCACGCAGGCATCCCGGGCGTTCCACAGGGACCAGGAGACCGCGACGATCGGGAAGTGCAGCCGGGCCGGTGGCCTGTCGCGGGGGTGGACGGTTTCGGTGTGGGAGCCGATGGGGTCCTTAAAGACCATGAACCCGGTCGGGGACGGGGGCCGGTCGCCGCTGATGTGTTCCTTCGGGGCGGACCCGGAGGCGGCCACGGCCATGCCGGTGACGTTGCGGCCAAGGGAGTAGGTACGGGCTTGGGTGAGCCGCCTGGCCTCGCAGGAGGCCAAGACCCGGGCGCTGTCGCTCTCGTGGAAGGGCCGCCCCGGCAGGACGGGCATGAGGGTCCAGGAGTTGGTGCGGAAGGACAGCGTGAGCTGGTCGATCACCAAGTTGGTGAGCGTGTAATTCGCCTGCCTGCGCTGCCAGTCCAGCAGGGCGCCGGGGCGGGGAGCGTTCCAGTGGCCGTAGTCGGGCATCTGGGGGCGGGCGGTTCGGTTTCGGGGCATGGCAGGGGACTCCGGGCTTGGTGCGCGCGGCGCGGTGGGTGGCTCCCCTCGAGCACCACCGGCAGCGGCACAGCGACAGCAGGCGGCCGCAGGCGGCCCCGGGCAGACTGCCGCCCAGCCGCCGTCCGGCGTGGTCGACGGGCCGGGCCCGGGGGTGCACGAGAGAGAAGGGGAAGGGGCCGGCGCGGGGAAGAATGTGTCACTCTCTCCGGGGACCGGCAGGAAGGACCGTAGGGAGCCGCAGGGTTAGGCCCGCAACACCCACTCCCCCCAGCTCCCACCACACCCGACAGTCCTGGGAAAGGGAAAAGGGAAAAGGGGAAAGGGGATGCGGGAAGCCGGGCGCCGACACCACAGCCCGGCCCCGACACCACGCCCCGGCGGGCAGCCCCCGCGCGCGGCGCGCGGGAGGGCAGCCGCCTTACGCGCCCCTTCGGGCGTCAGTGGCTGCGTTGGCCGCGCCCGGGGCGTAGCGTGGCGAGGTCACCATGGGTGAGGAGCTGCCCTTCGTCGGGCGAGAGCGGCCGGACACTGCGAGGGGCGTGGCCGGTCCCCGGCGTGAACCAGCTCGCGGGCGGCGGGTGGTTGACAGCGCACGGGCCCCTGGTTGTGGCCCGGGAGTGCCTTGAGTGCCCGGCGGGAGCATCGGCTTCAGGGATGGGGGCCCGCCGGGCACCTCGTTTCAGGGTTTCATGCCGCGCTGACCGTGCGGGGCGGCCCCGCACCCGGGTGAGAAGGGGGGTGCGGGGCCGGGGAGGTGGGGTTGGGGACGTCGCCGGGCGGGGCGTCCCCGGGGGGTCAGGAGGTCAGGCGCCCGTTATGGAACCGCATGGTCGCAGAGACGTGGCAGCCGGGGAGGATTCCGGAGACGATGCGTGCCGGGGCGCCGGGCACGGTGACCATCTTCACCTCGTTGCTCAGCGGCTTGACGGCCAACAGCAAACCCTCGGCCTCCAGTTCCAGAAGGTCCGCTCCCGGCAGCATCATGATCAGCTCCTCGTCCGAGAGGTAGCCGAGCTTCTCGTAGAACGGCGTGAGCGTCGCGGGATGTTCCAGGGTGAGCAGCTGGTATCCGGCCTGCCACAAGCGGCGCTCGGCGGCACGGATCAGCTTGCCTGCGATGCCCCGGCCACGGTGGGCGGGGTCTACCACGACGGCGTGGATCGTGGACACGCGCTCCCGCAGCTTGGGGGGCAGGACAGTTCCCGCGCAGAGCGGGTGCTCGAACACCCATTTCGGTACCCCCCCGAGCAGCGCACCCACCGGGCGCCCCGCCGTGTCGCGGGCCACCAGGCACAGCATGTCGCCGTGCGACAACGGACGACGGGGCCGACCGGGCTGGAAGGACAGGATCTGTCCCAGAATCGGAGGCAGCGGATCGTTGGGGGTAGCCGCGGCGATCAGGGCCAGGAACGCGTCGGTGTCTACGGGGCGGGCCTCACCGACACACACCGGTGATGGTGATGCAGTGCCGGTGAGTTGGGCACCAGCAGCGCCGGGCGTACCGGGCGCGCCGGTGCCGGGTGCGCTGGTGCCGGGCGTGCCGGGTGTGGGTGTGCCGGGTGTGCCGGGTGTGCTGGGTGTCATGACGTTCTCCTGTAACGGGGCATGCCACCGCGAGCAGGGCATGCGGGAGACAGCGGAAAACCACACACAAGGGTGCGGAGAGGCAGCGCGGGAAGAGGTGTCACCCTCCTGGGACCGGCATGAAAGACCGTACGGAGCCACATAGTTAGCCCCGCAACCCCCACTCCCCCAACCCCCACCACCCCCAACACCCCCAACACCCCGGAGAAGGGGATGCGGGAAGCAGCCGGCGCCGACACCACCCCCGCCCGCCGGAGGGCATCGCGCATACCAGGCCGGACCAGTACCCCAAGGGGCAGCCAACCCCCGCGCGCGGGAAGGCAGTCGCAGCAGGGCGCGACAGGCCGACATGCCACACCCGGAACACCCCCGCCCCGGCGGCGCCCGGGGGCGGAGGCCGGGGACTGGTTGGGTCAGCGGCACGGACCCTCCCGGCCCGCGTGTAGGGAGGCGTTCGCGACTCTCAGCCAGAGCAGCAGCCGGCGGCAGCGGTCGGCGGCAGCTCGATACGGCCGATCAGCACAGGCAACCGCGCACGGTCCTGAAGGCCTACGCGAGAGTCACCAAGCCGCCCGGGGGTGTTCGAAACGGTGCACGAAACCCCGGATAGATCTGAACCTTGACCGCTAAGGCTCAGGTCCGTTCTTCCGTCCTGCCTCACCTCATGATGGGCTGCCGGCCTGCCCCGCTTGCGAGCGCATTTCGGGGCTGGCGCTCAGGTGCCGAAAGCTGGTCCGTCGTCGAAGGGGAGGGCGGTCCACCGCCCTCTCGGGAGCGAGAGAGCGTGGGCACCGGGGTGCCGCTGAGGGTCAAAGACCTCCCACTGCGGCGAGATGTCGTCCGCAAGCGGCGTAGCAGCGGTGTGGTGACGGGTGCAGTGCTGGGCCGCGTACTGGTCGGCGAGGTGGTCAGGCACCTGTGTGGCGCGTACCCAGAGCAAGCCGCTCCCGGTGGGGAGCCCGAGCAGGGACTGCCGCCAGGGGGTGAAGCTCGGCAGCTTGGTCACACAACGCGCACCGCTCTGGTTGCGGATCACACAGCGGATGCTGGGGAGGCCGGGCATGAACATCAGCTGACCGCCCAGCAGGTAGATCTCACCGGGCTCGGCGTCCGGGGTCGGAAGCTCGGGGGGCTCCATCAGGTCCTTTCTGACTTGGGGCGGCCAGAGCCGCCCTGCACCAGTCTGTCAGCATCCTCGACCGACGTTCCCGCAGATGCCAAACGGCGTTCTGACCGTACAGAGGTCACTGGCGTTGAGCTGGGGAAACGCCGTTTCGTGCAAGCCCCGCCGCGCGGGCGGGATGCAGCGGCGGCCAGCGGTGGGCGGCAGTCGTTGACGCGGCGGATGTAGCGGCGGCCCAGCAGCGTGCGGCTGTGGGCGCCCCGGGGCAGACGAACGGCCCACACCCCGGGGGGAGAACCAAGGGACACGGGCCGAACAGCGACGCGGGGACAGCGGGACAGGGGGGAACCGGGGGCGGGGTCAGTGGTCAGTGGCTGCGGCCCGGCCTGCATGAACGGTGGTGGTGGCGGGGTGGGTTAGGGCCGCAACCACAACCCCGCAGACGGCGCGAAGGCCCGCACCGGGGGGTGCGGGCCTGACCTCGCGCGGGGCCTACGGCTCGATGCCGGACGTGACCGGCGGGTTATCGCCGATCGGCTCGAATCCCTTGACCAGGCGCCCGTACCGCTTGGAGCCGCTATGGAGGTGGACCACGGCCCACAAGCCTGTCTCCGGATGGTCCGCGCGGCCGACCTCCTTGTGTCCCAGACGCACCGAGAACGTCCCGTCCTCGAGCTGCTGGAGGAATCCGACACCGGCCCCTGCTCCACGGGTGTTCATCTCGACGAGGTAGCCGTCCGCGAACTTCAGCAGGCTGAAGAGCACTCCAGGGGCCGGGATGAGAGAGGGGTGGGACGCCGCGCTGAGGTCCACCCCGCTGTGGGCGGAGCTGCGCCGGGTGCCCTCGCACGCACAGCCGTTGTCCAGGCAGCAGGTACACACCGACATGTCGATGCCGGCCTCGCTCGTCGCGGCGCCGGGGTGGGCACAGCCGGAGGGTCTGCTGCGCGCCGACTGGACCGGCGCCGCGTACCAGTACAGGAACTCGGCGGCCAACTGCTTGCTGAGGAAGCCGGGCACGCCGATGCCGGTGTTCTCGGGAAAGAACTCAGCCGTCCATCCGGCCCCGGCCGACTGCCACACCATGCCAAGGAGTTCTCCCTGGCTGCCGTCAGGGCTCTTCAAGCAGACCATGAACCGGCTCGGGTTCTGAGGGTCCACGGGTTCGAAGATCAATACGGGCATGGCACTCCTATCGACAGGTGAGGGCAGTTGGCGCCGGGCCGCGCGGAGGGAAAGTCACTCCGCGGCCCGGCGTGCATCACCCTGCGGGAACGGGGAGTTAGGACCGCAACCCCCACACACCCCGCTTCTCCCTCGCTTCCGGCAGCCCGGGGAGAAAAGGAGACCGGCCACCGGCACGACGCACGACAACCCCCACGCGCGGGGCGGGCGAACGTAGACCGCGCATACCCGGCCGGGCCAGCGCCGCAAGAGCAGGCAGACCGCGCGGGAGAGCAAGCGCACCAGGGCGCGGCAGGCAGACATGCCCGCGCGGAACACCCGCGCCCCGCCGGGGGACGGGGCCGGGGACTGGTTTGCTGAGCGGCACGTTCACAGTGACCATTCCGCGAACGGAAATGCCAGAGGTCCTTGAGGCGAGCGGGGGTGGAGCACCTCGGAGCGGCTGTCGCCGCCCACCGCAGCCCCGTCTGGGGATGGGAAGTGCTTCCCATTAATCATGGTAAGCGCTTCCCGTGATTGATGGGAAGCTAGTACCGTCGTGCTTCGTCAGGGGTTGATGCCCCTCCGGTGACGAGGAGTTGACGCATGTCGGACACCAGCACGGCCGCCGCGCCGTCCACGGTTTTCTGGGTGGAGCGGTGGGAGGACGCGGCTCCCACCCGTCCTCTGGCCGCCGCGCTCACCGCGCAGGGGCAGACAGCTCCCGCTGCGGCTCGTGAGGCCGCTGCCCTTGCGGTTAGGTACCGCCGTCCCGTGCTGCGCGTCCTGCCCCACCACGACCTGGACGCCTGCGGGTTCGAGGGCACGCACGCCGCCTACGCCGTCACCTGGGCGATCCCGATGCTGTGCCAGCTGCCGCACCCTCCCGCTGTGGAGGGGGGTTACCCGGCCCTGCGGGCCCGCTGTGAGGTCTGCGCCGTCGTCTGGGACGGCCTCATGCCGGAGGAGGACGTCGAGGTTTTCGGCCCGCATCTGACGTGGTGGGACCTGGCCCCGCCCCAGACGGTGCGGGCCGACGTCGTCCCCCAGGAGGTCCGCGAGGCCCGCGCCGCCGACGAGCCCCGCCCCGACCCGGCCACTGTGTTCACCGCGAAGGAGCTTCGGTTCCTCGGCGGCGTTGAGGCCGCCACCACCCTGATCGAGACCCGCTACCGGGTCGCCGCCGCCAACGATCGCACCGCGGCCGTGCTGTACGACTGGCCCGGCCTCGTCGGCCGACTGGCCGACGTCGCCGCGGCGACGCCCGCTCCGAGGCTGGACCCTGAGCAGCGGGTCGCCCTCGGCGGGGCCCGGCGTCGACTCCTGCTCGACGAACTCGCCGCCGCAGACCAGAGCCTGGGCCATCTGATGCACAACGCGCGCGCCAGCGGCCCGGTCCGGCTGTCCGCCCTCTCCGGCATCAGCCGCCGCACGGTGCCGTCCTGGATCAACGCCGCAGCCACCGACGATCTCTCCGCCACCCGCACCGCCCCGGCCGACGAAAGGTGACCTGATGCGCCGCTACCAGCCCAACCAGGGGAGCCAGAGCGGCGAGGACCGCCCCCGCGATGTGCAACGCCGTGAGGAGATCTACGAGCTCCTCAAGCGGACGTAGGGCACAACGCCCTGCAACATCCACGTCAGCCACAGGTTGTACGCGCTGGAACTGTGGACCTGGTCCCCCTGGTCCCGCGACGACGCCGCCGGCATGCCCGAACGCGATACCCGCGCCGCCGACGTGATCCGTACGGTGGAGGCTGCCGGTTACATCGTCCACGACGGCCCCTGCGCCCGCTGGTTCAACCCCTACGCCGTCGTCCCCCCGGGAAGTGTTCTCGCCGCCGACGTCCCCGACGAGGACCGCCGTCGCATCCTCCTCGCCTACCGGCCCGAATGGGGCGGAGACCTGCCACAGGTCCGGATGCTGCCGCAGGAGGCCGCACAGTTCACCGGGCAGGACAAGTACGAGCACTGGGGAGAGGCGCAGGCCCTCGCGTACCGGCTCATGCGGGCACTGGAGCAGCGCGGCGCAGGACTCGAAGAAATCGACGGCCACGAACCGAACTGCGTCTTCGAGGTCTACCCACCCATCACCGAAGAACCAACCCCGCACAGCGTTCAGCCCTAACCACCCCACCCGCCCGGTGGCTGTCGGTCATGGGGTTGAAGCGGCGGCCGTGGAAGAGCCCGGTCTGCGCGTCCGTCACGTGCAGGTGCAGTGGGGGCAGGCATGCACCTTCGGGCGGGCGCCGAAGGTTTCCGGGTGGGTGAGGCGGAGGTGGAGATGTGCCCGAAGGGCTCCCTGGATGTGTGCTTCGACGTCGCACCACGTCCATGCCGGATCACCCACAGCGGGGGCGTTCAGTGCGTGGACGATGAAGGCGGCCTTGGCGTGCGGGGTGGAGAACCAGGTGTCGGCGAAGCCGTGCCGGTCGTACTCGGCGACATGCCCGAACAGGTGCAGGGAACAAATCCGGTACAGGGCAGGTGTGAACGCGCCGGGGTCGAGACCATCCTCGATGAAGGCCAAAACCGTGTTCGCCGCCTTCGCTTTCTGCTCGGCCGTGGCAAATTGGGTGGGCGTGCAGTCAGCGGGCTCCATCCGGGTCAGCGTTCCCGGGGCCAGCACACGAACAACACCCGGCGTGGCGGTGGTCATCGTCATCGATCGATTCCTCATCTGGAGAATACGGCCGGCGGGCCGGCGAAACGGGGCCGGAGGTCGCCGGAGGGACAGCGGCAGGCGGGGGCAGCCGGGCGCAGCGCACGACATGGAACACCGTCCCCGCCCCCGCCCGCGGCCGCCCCACCCCCCGGGCCGGTCAGGCCCGTCAGGCGGGGCCGGCCGCGGGCCGGGGCCGGGCCACACGGCCCGCACGACAAGCGGGACGTGCCAGGTCACAAGGCCATCCCGGCCCGGCAGGAAAGACCGTAGGCAGCAACACCGCTAGCCCCGCAACCCCCGGACCTGAAACCCCCTCGTGGTCCCAGCAGGACGAGCGCCACACCGGGACTGGTCCGCCGCGCCAATGTGCACGACAGACCCGTACCCCTGGGTGGTGGCCAGGAGCACCGGGCCACACACATGCGCGGTAGAGGGGTAGGGGGATACCGCACGGGCGGCCCGGCAGAAGAATCCTTGGGCTACTGGTGCCGGGTGCAGCGGTAGACAGGCGTCTGGCGGCTGTCCGTGGTGCGCCACTGGTAGACACGCCCCGGACTCTTGCAGAGAAGCTTCTTGCTGTCAGTGCTGGTCTCTGCTGCGAGGTCCCACTCGCAGGGGGCCTTGGGGGCGTGCTGGGCTCCGTCCGGATCGATGCCGAGCCACATGGCAACCGCTTCGGCAAGCCGGGTCGCGGCATAGCGCAGGTTCACCGGCTGGCCCGCGCTGTTGTAGACCTGTTCGCTCGCCTCGCTGCTGCGGTCGCTCCACCAGTGGGCGGTGACGAAGGCCAGAGTCGCAACGGGGATATCGAAGCACGCGGGCCCGTCCCAGGGCCGGGCGGTGATCCACACTGACCCGATGCCGCCTGTCGCGTACACGCGCAGGTAACCGCTGGTCTTCTCCGGCTTGAGTCCACGCCGTTCCAGCGCGGCATACAGCAGGGGCCCAGTGCTCGCCTCGGAAGGGTTGATACGTGTCATGCCAGGATCCTCGCTTCTCTCGGAGGGGGTAGGAGGCGCCCGCCCACCGTGGACGGGCGGGAATCGGGTACCAGATGGGGAGGCCGCACGGGGCGCGCCGCAGGAACGACCGTGGCCCGGGGCGGGGTTAGCCCGTCAGACGGGGCCGGCCGCGGGCGGGGACCACACGGCCCGCACGACGAGCGGGACATGCCAGGTCACAGGGGCCATCCCGGCCCGGCAGGAAAGACCGTAGGCAGCAACAGCGTTAGCACCGCAACCCCCGGTCCTGAAACCTCCTCAGAACCGGCCGCCACACCGGGCAGCCCCGTACGGCCCGCGCCCGAGGGCGGGCGGTACGGGGCGGAGTTCAGGCGGCCGGCAGGACAATCAAGTCAGCGACCTGGATCACCTGCCACTCGGGATAACTGCCACGCGCCGGCCTGGACACTCTCGGACAGGGAACGGTCGTTGATCAGGCCGTCGAGACCGGTGGTGATACGGACCGGCGGCAGAGCGGGGTGGAAGGCCAGGTACAGCGGGCCGCACCCGTCGTGACTGTCGGTCATGCCGTTGAAGCGGCGGCCGTGGAAGAGCCCGGTCTGCGCGTCCACCTGGTCCTCGGAAGGCCCATCGGTCCACGTCACATGCAGGTACCTGCCCCCCGCCGCGAGGCGACCTTGATAGGTCATCACCGGGACGGCGCGGAGGCCGGGCACGCCACGGCCCGCTCGCTGCCTCAGGGCAGCGAGCGGGCCGTGTTCGGGGTCGGATTAGGTGTAGGGGCCAGCGCGTGGCTCTGTTCACGTTGCAGAGCAGCGTTTCGACGGCAGTTCGGGAGGCAGCACCCGCGTTGGATGTTCGCGACTTCGGGCAGCGGCCGGTCAGGCGGTGGTGTTGAGTGCGCGCCGCGCTTCTGCGACTGCGGTGGCCGCGTCGGGCCAACAGAAAAGCCTGTCGACGGTCAGGGCACTGATGGCCTCCTGCCAGCCTTCGGCCGTCCAGGCACGCCCGCCGCCGTATCCGGGAACGCTCACGGCCCACCCCATGCCGTTGATGAGGGCCTGGCGCCGGACGATCAGGTCTGTGCCGCCGCCTTCCGGCACGGGGATGTGGTATTCGGTGGCGCCGTCGATCAGCACCCGGGCCTGCTCCAGCGCTCCCTTGAGCCAGGCGACCTCGGCAACGAGGTCATCTCGGGTGGGGGCGGTGTCGTCGGTCATGGCGTGCTCCTGGTCGTGGTGGTGGGCGGCCGCCCCTGGGTGGCGACCGTCATTGCGTCTGCTGGCCGGTGGATACCGCCAGTTCTCGTGAACATCGACTCTTCCGGCCGGTCGGCGCCTCCCGGAGCCATGAATATCTGCTGCCGGAACTCAGAACAACGCCAAGCGCCCGTGCCCCTTCTCGGGGTGGGGCGGGCTCGGCCGCCGCTCGGGTGCGGCGGCCGAGCGGTGGGTTGTTAGTCGGTGATGCGGTAGGGGTGGCCCACCTGGGGCTCTGGTCCGTCGGGGTGGACGTTATGCGGCCATCGGCACGCAAGGGTCTCGACGTGCACCCCGGGGTGCTCCTCGCAGCGGACGGGGTTGTTAGAGGCCAGCACTTGAGGAAGCGGTATCGGGATGACCACGGGCGGCACGCCGAGTTCAGCTTCGTCGTCCGCGTGCTGCTCCAGGGCGGCCGAGAGCGCGGTGTCGCGGATGTTGAGCTGCCGGGTCTCGCCGACTGGTAGATGACGAGGGCGGTGCCGTCGTAACTGATCCAGCCGGTTTCATCCCTGGCCGTCTCGACCGTGACGGAGCTGACCGCCTTGCCGGTGTACTCACGGTCGAGGAGGACTCCCGTAGCGGCGGACGTGAGTTCGCTGATGTCCATGGTCGGTACTCCTGGCTCGGGTGGGGTTCGAATCGTGTGATCGGTGCGGATGATGGCGGGCCTCGGTCGGTGGATCGGCGGGGGCGTCACGGCGTCGGGTTGGCGATGCTGCGTGCGCGCTGCATGTCCTGTGCGGTCTGGGGCGTTCCGCCGCCGTTGACCAGCACGTACCCCAAGCTCCGGCGGAGCAGCAGAGGCAGAGCGTTGCCGGGCCGGCAGATCTCCAGCACGGTCACCAGGGGAAGGAGCTCGACGGGACAGGTGGAGGCGCCCTTGCGGGTGTTCTTCCCGTTCTCGGCCATGCGGTGCAGCAGGCCGGCGGCCGCGTCCATCCCGGTCGTCCGAAGGGGGCTGACTTGGCTGGGCCCCGGGGCCTTCAGCCTGTCGCGTTCCGCAGCCACCGCATCAGCCGCCTCGCTCAGTGCCTCGCCTCGGGCCACGTCGCGCTCGATCTGCATGCCGAGCATGGCGAACACGGACTCCTGCAGTGCCTCTTGGAGCTCACGCGCCCGGGCTGTCGGCATGGGTCCTCCTGGCGGGTTCGGAACGGGGGCAGCGGGTGACGGGCTCAGGTGAGGAGCTCAGGGGCGGTGAAGCCGCTGGCGTCGTAGGCGTACGTGCGGCCAGACTGGAAGAAGTCGGCGGGCTGGGTGGACTCGCCCTCGCGCGGCTAACTGTCGGCATGGGTGTCCTGCTCGGCCTCCGCGGCCATCCGGCGCAGCAGCTCGCGGGCGTCTCCACGACCGGGATCCAGCTCATAGTCCTGCGGCAGCGCGGCAATACGGGCTTCCGCCTGGCGGAGCACCTGGACGTCACATGCGCCGATCAGCTCCTCTGCCCGGCGCATGCCCTCCTCCGTGCCCGTGATCAGGTGGGCGCGCAGGTTGGCGCGGGCGCTTTCGGGCGGTTCCCCCGGGGTGTTGTGCGGGGTCGGCATGGTTCCTCCTGGTGGATCGGTTCGGGGGGGTGGCGCGGTGGTGCCGGCCGGGGCGCCTCGGGCCCCGGCCGGTGGGCCAGAACAGGTCGCCCTGTCGCCCTGGCCCAGCTGTTCGAGGGCGCTCCGCTCGGCGACTTGTCGGCGGCCCGGGCCGGTCCGTGGTGGACGGGCCCGGGCCCCGCGAGAGAACCCCACCCTTCCGGCCACGGCTGGCACGACGGCACTTTGCATCCTCGGCACTGGCAGAACGCGAGCAGACACCGGGGCGGTGCCCGCACCCGGGAGGGGGTGCGGGCCGAACAGAGCAGCGTGGCGGGTCAGGTGGTGCCCGTCAGGTGATGCGGGCGTGGCTCGGATCAGGCGTGCGCGGGGCCGCCGCCGGTCGGCTCTTCTCCGGCTTCCGGCACGAACCGCGTCGGCAGCTCCGAGGGGATGTACTTTGCGTAGATCACCTCGCGACCCCGCTCATCGGTCTCCACCCACGCCGAAGCAACCGCCCGGTAGCTGCCCCGCACCAGCTGGGACACCACGCTCCGCACGAGCCGACCGGGCATCACTCCCCCGCCCTTCTCCTCCCCGCCCTTGTCCCCCGACCACACCGCATAGCGCGCAGCCATCGCTTCCCTGGGCAGGGACAGCGTTCCGGGGCGGGCCGCGGTGATCCGGCGTCGGGCCGGGTTCGGTACGTACCGCAGGCCATCCACCCACAGCGCGCCCCGGCCCTCCCCGCGTAGGGAGTCCGCGGTCAGGACCCGGTGCAGCACCACGGCCGGGTTCACCCCACGCTGCTGGAGGCCCTCATCGTCGTGGAGGTCGAACAGCCGCCCGTCAACAGCCGGGAGGACCAGCGGACACGCCGGGACGGCATCGCCGGGCTGCGGCTCATACCGGGCGGTGGCGATACACACCGCCCCATCCGGCTCCTGCTCCATGTCCAGCCCCCGGCGACAGGCGTTGGAGACATGGGTCCGTACACGCTCCGGCGACATGCCCCGCACCCGCTCCACCCCGCCCACGGACAAGGTGTGCGGTGCCTCGACCACCACCGGCCGCGCCCGCGGCGGCACGGCGCGCGGGCCGTAGACGGTGTACGCCGTGCCGACCAGCGGCCCCCACTGGGTGGCGCCGTCAACGATGCGGCCGACCGGGGCAAGGAGAACCCATTCGCACACGTCCCTGCCCTGCCACCAGTCCTCATCGCGCGGGTGCCACTGCCACGTGTCCGGGGCGGTGGTCAGCCACAGGCGGGCGAGGTTCTCACCGGCCTGCTGCGCATCGGGCAGGGTCTGGTGCCGGCTGACGTCGCCGCCGTCGCTCTGCTCCAGCCGGACCAGGTACGGGCCCGTACCGGCCGCCTCACCCAGGGGAAGGTATTCGGTGCGGCTGAACGGCTCGGCGATGACGGCGTGTCCGTTCTCTGCCGTGGCGTCCAGGCCCGGGTAGCGGAGGGCGAGGACCAGCTTCGCGTGGGCGCGGGCCCGGTCGACGATGTGTGACTGCGGGCGCTCGTCCAGCGTGCTCCGCCTGGTCCGAACGTACCGGGGCGCGGTGCCCAGGAGTTCGTCCGCCCGGGGCGTCGCAGCCGCAGTCTCCCGAGCGCCATCGGCGGTGAGCAGCACCAGGTGACCGGCGGGGGCGGAGAAGACGGCATAACCCTGTTCCTCAAGAAACTCGCGCATCTCCTGCTTCTTCACGGCCTCGGCCGCACGGCGCTCCCCGGCCGGGCGCTTCTCGCCACGCCGGGAGCCCTCGGTCCAGATCACGGTTACGGGGCCGCCGTGCAGGGACTGGGCCCGGGGCGCCACGTCGCTGACGTCGAATCCGGACTCACCGACGCGTGGGGCACGCCAGAAGCGGCCTTCTTGGGCATTCAGCAGATAGGAGACGTAAGGGGCATGCGGCATACGGACAGTGGGAGAGGTGGGAGACATACGGGGCTCCAGGTTGAGGAGAGACAGAACTGCGGATGGGGCGGGCGCGGGGAGAGGGCTGGTCCGGACCCGAGCACGGCACAGCGCGAAAGCACGCTGTTGCGGCGGAGGGATTCGCCAGGCGCCCCGGCCCGGCACGGCAGACCGTAGGAACGGCGGCATGTAGCAGCGCAAGGCCCAACCAGGCGCGCGGCGTTCGCAGCATTCGCAGGGCAGCGACCGGCACCCCCACCGCCTGAACCCCACCCGGCCCCGACGCCCCGACCGCACGCCGGGGCACACGCACAGGGGGCCGGGGAGGTCGGGGACTCGAGCGGCCCGCCCCCGACCGGTGCGGGCCGCGTCGGGGTGGGCGCCGTGGGGTTAGCGGTCCTGGGCTGCGGCGTCGGCAGCCTCCAGTGCGGACACCCCGGGGTAGGGGGAATCCCCCAGCGACGGATGCCTGACCAGCTTGGTGTCCTCGTGGAGATAGCGGTAAGCGGTAGCGGGATCCACCGGCGTGAACGTGCCGGAGGACGGGGCGTAACGCCAGGCGTAGGCGTCCTCGATGTCATAGCCGAGGACCGGCGCCGTAACGGTCAGGATCAGCTCCGGACAAGAGGCGGCCAGTTCAGCGGTGAGAAGGCCGGTGAACCCTGCCAGGTCACGGGGGGTGACGGCGTAGACGGGCAGAGGCAGG
>NZ_JBEXKU010000118.1:0-17665 GCF_040609575.1 Streptomyces sp. NPDC004647
CCTGACGCCTGACCGCCCGCTGCCACCTCGACAACCAGGGCCGGCAGCCCGCCGCCTGACCGTCTCGCGGTGGCTTCGGCCGCCGCCCACCCCACACCCTCCGCAGGCACCCTTGGAATTGATCATCTAGGCGGACAGTTGGAGCTGGATGTAGGCGCCCGTTGCGCGGTCGTCCGCCGCAGTAGCAAGAGTCGTCCAAAATGCTGAGATGAACGCAGATCAGTGGTCAGTGGCGGTATCGGTCCTAGCGCTCTTCGCTGCGCTCTGGGCGATGAAGTACTCGCGCGACCAGGCCCCGGTCACATAGCGTTGCCGCGGAAGCGCAACGGATCGACCGGCGCGCCTCGACCGCGTCGCCCGGGCGTCGACGGTGTCCAGGTTGATCAGCGAGACGGTGCACGTCCGGTCGTCCCAATAGCCGCGATCGGCGCGCACCAGCTGTGGCCCGCCATGCGGGCCGGTCGGCAGCCACCGGCGCAGCAACCCATCGGCGCCCTTGCGGCTGTCCGGCTGGTCGTTCCGGCGGGTGGGGGGCGACCGCCCCGGTGCTGCTGGCAACGTCAAGTGGCTGGCTGTCGGCGTACGGCATCCGCGCTACCACCAGGAGCCTGTGGCCGGGCAGTTGATGGTGGTCTTCGCCGAACCGCGGATGCTCTTCGCCGGCGCCGAGCGGGTCGGGGACCGCCTGGCGGTGCTGCTGCTGCTTCACCTGCTCTGGCTGCGGGTGCTGGAGACCGACCTTGCATCGAGCAGCGCGGCCGCCCGCTCCTGGCGGCCCGCGGTTTCGCCGTCCCGACAGGCCGGGGCTGCGGCTGCGCACCCAGGCCGACGGGGGCCTACCTGTTCGCCCGACGTCGAGGGCGTGACCCTGCTTCTTCAGCGGACGAGTCTCCAGCAAAGGACACTGGCGCTGTCACGCCGGGCTACGCCACGTCGGTTCTCCTCGCCGTTACCGGCGTGACCGCGACACAATGCCGACAAGGTGAGCGACTGACTGTTTCTCAAGGCGGCCCAGCGGAGGCTGAACCTTGCCTTGGCTGTGCAGCTCCAGGATCTGCACGCCGATCTGCGCAAGTTCCTCTGCCTGCCGGCTTGTGACTCGCACGTCCTGCTCTACAAATCCGGTGATCGCCTTGATCTGGTCAAGCGTGTCCTGATCATAGCCTTCAGGAAGTTCCAGGGACTCGGGCGGGACACAACTGGCTGCACAGTGGGCAATGATGTACGGCGGGCACGAAATGAACCCGTCAGTGATCCGTGAGACGAATCCAGTCGATTGCGCTCGGAAGCTCATTGCGACGTCGGGATGGACTATTTCGTTCGGTGTGAATCCGCTCATGTAAACGTCTACCTCCGGTTATGTGTCGCGATTCTATGGCCCCTCGCCGTGACCCGTTGCCACGCCCGTGGGTTTAAGGTCCGGCGGTGCATCGTGACGGCTGTACCACCTCTTACCGGTTCGTTCGCGGGTATACCCCGAAGATCCGACCAGGTTTCCAACCGCCTTAGTGTTGACGTCACGGGAAGCGGTACATGGCGCTGACCTGTCTGGCCGGGGCCGTTGAATATTACAGGTCACCTCATCTCTCTGGCTGCCTTCCAGGCTGCGGGTGCGTTCTCTGCTGCTGCCTGCCGCAGCCAGTCCGGGGCCTGCTTCTCGCTGTCGAAGTCGACCGTGCCTGTCTGCTGCCGGGAGCCTGGGGGGCATTTTCCCCAAAGTTTCGCTGACCAGCGTGCGTACCACTCATCGTCCGGGTCCCTCGGGTCCCTGGTCCATGTGTATTCGATTTTCACATCGCGCGGGAACACGGAAATATCTGCGAGAGATTTCGGATTGGAAACCAGGTCCGGGTTTTCCGTTTCCAGCAGGACAACACATTTGTACCTCTCGAGGGTTTTTTTGAGGTTCATTCCTCTCCGTCCCAATTGTTGGTTCGCCGCCCGGCGGAGCGCGCCGAGCGGTCCGTGACCGTCCGGCCATCCGGAAGCGTCGCCGATCTCCGGTCCAGCCATCCTCGGGTGCCTGGCGTGCGCTGGCGGCCACGGGAATGGCCTCGTGACCGCCGGCGCCTAGACTCCCCCGGTGCTCCACGAGCGCAGCCGGTGCGCGATGTCGTACACGTCCAGCCTCAGCGCGCGGACGTCGTCGATGAGTTGGAACCAGAGCTCGGGTTGGCGGTCGACGGTCTTACCCGAGGCTTCGAGATAGGCCACGGCGACCCCGTAGCCGAAGGCTTCGTTCCGGAAGGGCAGCGGCCTCATCAGAACAATGGCGTCGAGCAGCGCGGCCGCCCGCCAGTAGGCATCGGGGGTGTCCACGTCCAATTGGGGCGTGTTCACCCGGTGGCGTGCCACCGCGGCGACTAGGCCGGAGTAGTCACGCACGTCGAGTGCCTTGCCGAGCACCCGCTCCTGCCGGTCCAGGAGCCACCGGATGTCGATGTACAGCTCCAAGATCAGGCCGCCCGGCTGCTGCTGTGGTCGGCCGGGGCGCCGCCATAGCGGCGGTCGAAGGCTTCCAGGACATCCGGCGAGAGGGCGTCCTCGAAGCTAGCCGTGGCCCTCATCAGGTGCTTCTGCGCCTCAGCTTGCTCGGACAGCCGCGCGAGGTAGGCACGCACGCTCATGCCTTCCTCGGCGGCCAGCGCGGTGAAGCGCCTGCTGGTCTCGGCGTCCACGCGGACGGTCGTAGTCATAGTGTCACCACCCATGGGTAAAGTATGCACCCCTGACTACTCCCGCATCTACATTCGGTGCAAGAACGGCTCTGACCCGCGGTTACTCGGCCGCCGTCCGTGTAGCAGGGGTGGCCTCCTCGAACCGTCCGAAGAGCGGTACGGCGTCCAGCGGGTCGTGCTCGCTGACGTCACTTGTGCCGTCGGGCCGGTTGTATACGTCATCGGCGGCGGAGCCCGCGTTGACCTTTGGGCACAGCGTGGATGTAGGCCAGGTGAGCCCGTACCTTGCCCTGCTGAACTCGCAAAGTGGGCCGACCCGCCGGGATCGTCGGGGGGCAGGCTGATCGGACAGGCCACCCACGTCCAACCCTTGTACCTGGCCGGGTCCGGCCTGGTGGGTAGCTGCAACCGCAGCAGCGTCCGGCCTGGCTCATCGACCCGTTCGATCACGGCTTGTTGCCCGTCGCAGGCCGAGAGCAGCAGCATCCGCGCTGTCTGAGGAGCCGCTTCCACCTCGAACAGGTCAGCCGGCAACCGGTCGTGCTTCCGCTCGAACTCGGCGACCTGCCAGGTGCGACGTCATCGCCCGGCGTCCTTGGGGGCGGCGGCGACCACAAATGCTGCTGCCGAAAGCTGCGTGACCGTCCGCGTGCCAGACGTTCGGATCTCTCGGCTAATTACTGTCGCGTCCCAAGTCGGCCTAGGTCAATCGGACCGGGGCTTCCCGGCTCGAAATACTCGGACTCGACTTGCAAGCTGTACGGGGTATGGCGATATCCTGGGGAAGTGAAAAACCACATCAGCGTATCCACGCTGGTGGAGTATGTCACATTCGTTCCTGGCAGCAGGCGAATTCCTTCCCCGGGGCCAGCTGTGGCTTCCTGACCATCGTCGGTCTGGATGGTGAGTTCACCCCAGGCAATAGCCAGATACTCGACCATCGATATGGTCAGCGAGTTGCTCGACTCAGGTCCATAATGGCAGTACCCCATCGCCACGTTAGACCGATCGATGCCGGGGATTAGTTCATCGATTAGGTCATCGAAAACGTCTCCGACGTATATTTCCCCTTTGGATACCCCCTCGGCGACTTTTCTCCATGTTGAGTCGTTCGGGCCGAATTTCACTATGGGAGGCACCGGTGCCTCCTTTCTGGAAGTGGAGTGTGACGTCTTCTCGATGTGATGCGGCCGGTCGGCTAGGCCGTGTCCGCCAGTTGCTTCATCATTTCGAGGCTTTCCACCCACCCTTCCAGTGACTGTCCGGCGGGCGAGAATGTCGGGTCGAAAGTGATCTCATTGACCACCCCGGTGTCGCGAAGAGCCGCGATGTCTTCTTGCACCTGACGAGGGGAGCCGAAGAAGATGGGGCGGCCCTCCCGGGGAAGGGGTTCGTCTGTCACGTTGAGGATGGCCCTGTACACCACCTTCAGTGCGCTGGGGTCACGGCCCGCCTGCCGGGCGGTTTCCCGGATCATCTCCATGGACTCGACCACAGCAGCGGGGGGGAAGACGGCCGGGTTCCAGCCGTCGACTGTCGCTACCCGCTTCATGGCCGCTGGAGTGTAGGCGGCCAGGTAGATGGGCGGGCCAGGCTGTTGGACTGGCTTCGGGCCGACATTGGACCGTGGAATCTGATAGTAAGTCCCGTTGAATTCGACTGGGTCCGGGCCCCATACCGTCTTGAGGACTTCCAGGACCTCGTCGATGCGCTTCGCGCGATCCATTGGCACACCGAGCGCGTCGTGTTCGTCTTTTGAGAATCCTGCTCCCAGTCCGACGACGACTCTTCCGTCCGAGAGCTGGTCCAGGTCGGCCAGCTCCTTGGCCAGCATGAGCGGTTTGCGGTAGCTGGCGACGAGGATGCTCGTCATCAGGCGGATCCGTGAGGTTTTGGCGGCGGCCCAGGTCAGAGCCAGCAGGGGAGAGTAGACGTTGTTGTAAACGTCGGGCCAGGACCCGTCGGGGGTCGCGGGGTAGGGGGTCTGGGGCTCCAGGGGGAGGAGCACGCGCTCGGTTGCAGCCACATGGTGGTAGCCGAGTTCCTCGGCGCGCCTGGCGATGGTTTCGATTGCCTTGGCGCTGGCAGCCGGTCCGATGTGTGGGAGTGAGAACCCTAGCTCCATGGGTGTGTACCTCATCCTTCTTGAGTGCGATCTCGGCCGAGATTGTGGGGCGCCGAGTTCCGGGTCCGCCGGGGCCTGACGGGCACGCTCGGGACGCCGAGTGCGCGGCAGTTGATGTCGGCGTGGCCTCCGCGGCCGGCTCCCACGTGCTCGGGAGCCTCCAGCGGCCCAGAGGGCTGGCGGTGACCTCTCCTCCCTGCCCGATGCGGACTGGGGGCCGCTGTGGCTCTCGCTTGAGCCGTTGCCACGGATGTCTGAGGTAAGCCTGGCCCTCATCCGACTCGCGTGGTAAGCGGCACGGCCACAGTAGCCGAAGCTTGTCGAGTGTTACAAGGTCAGATGTCAAGTAATTCTTACATCTCAGCGGCGTACGAGTGGCCCTAGAAGCCTGATGATCAGCTAAATCGGTCGAGAAACTACAGGTCACAGCTTGATCGCATGCGTGTAAGCCACCCGGCCCCCACTACTTGACATACTCTGACGACACACTGAGCATGTAAGCATTACTGAACATCGCCAGGCGTCCTGGACGGATGTGGACGACCGTTCCTCCTGATTGTCCTGCTGGGCCATAGCACGCGTTTGAGCCACACCATGGGAAACAGCGAGAGCTTCCCATGGTGTGGTCGAGGCGCCGCCTTCTGCAGCGACCCACGACGAAAGGCCGCCCTAACCGGCCGCTGCGCCCCACCCGGCCCCCAACCGGGAACGCGTCGCACGCTGCCACGCCCCCTCGCCCGGCGGTTGGAAAGGAGCAGCACACATGCCATCCATAGAGGGCCACATAGATCTCCAGCTCAGAGGCAAGTCCGGGATCGTGACCGGCGCCAGCTCCGGAATCGGCGCGGGCACCGCCATAATGCTCGCCGCTGCTGGTGCCCGCGTCGTCCTCGTCGGCCGCGATGCCGACCACCTGAACGACACCGCCAAGAAGATCAAGGAAGCTCACGGCGAGTGCATGGTGATCCGCGCGGACATCACGGACGAGGGCGCCGCCGAGCACATCGTCAAGGCCACGGTCGACACTTACGGCGCCATCGATTTTCTGATTCATAGCGCGGGGATCTACGACGAGAGCCCGATCACCGAGGCAACCCGCGAGGAGCTGCTGGCGCACCTTGCGGTACACGTGGTCGCCCCGCTGGAACTGAGCCGTGAAGCAGTGCCCCACATGCGGGAAGGGGCCTCGATGGTGCTGATCGGCTCCAACCTGGTCCACTACGGCTACCCGGGTGGCGCGGTCTACGCGGCCGCGAAGGGTGCGGCCGAGGCGCTCGCCCGTACCCTCGCCGTCGAGCTGGGGCCGCAAGGCATCCGTGTGAACGTCGTTTCTCCTGGGCCCGTCGATACGCCAATGAGCGCGGGGATCAGCGAGGACCCGGAGATCGAGGGCGCGGTCATCTCCGAAATCCCGCTCGGACTCTGGGGCAAGGCCAGCGACATCGTCAACGCGATTGTGTTTCTCACCTCTAACGCGGCCAGCCGCTACACCTCCGGCGGCACCCTGGTCATCGACGGCGCCCGGTTTCTCGGGCAACGGCCGCCTGCGCAGCACCCGGAGACGAGCGCCGCATGACGGCGGGACAACACGGACCCATGTCACAGAGAGCGCGCATGATCGCGTCGATCGATAGGGACGAGCCGCATCACGGCTCCCCCGCTGTCATGGCAGCAGGCGGACCAGACTTCCCCCAATGTCGGCCTCCGGCCACCGATGAACGTCACTTCGTCCAAACAAGCCGACAGTCGCGCCGGCGATGCGATCGACGAGCTGCTCCTCGGCCTCGGCCCCGGCCTCAGCGGGAGCTGACATCATGACGGCCGACGTCCACACCCACGTCATCCCGAAGCCTCTCCTGGCCCGGGCACACACCCGCGACGGGCTGTTCGGTGTCCGCGAAGTCGACGGCTTCATGGTGCACCCCGGGGGCTTCCGAGCGCCGCTCACCCCGGCCTTCCACGACCCCGACGTGATCCTGGCCCGCATGGATCAGACCGGCGTCAGGGTGTCGGTCCTGTCAACGTCGCCGATGATGTTCTTCTACGGCGAGGAAGCCCAAGCCGCTGCGGAATACGCTCGCGCCGCCAATGAAGGTCTCCGCGACCTCATCAGCCACGACGACCGGCTGCACGGGCTGGCCCACCTCCCGCTGCAGGCCCCGGACCTCGCAGCTCGCGAACTGGAGTATGCCGTCAGGGAGCTCGGGCTGCGGGGAGCTCAGATCGGCACCAACGTCGGGAGCCTCGCCCTCACGGACGCGCACCTCGACCCCGTTTTCAAGATGGCACAGGGACTCGACGTTCCGCTCCTCTTGCACCCGTATTTCGACGGGCCCAAACCCGGGCTCGAGGACTACTTCCTCACCAACACCATCGGCAACCCGATGGAGACCGCTATCGCTGCAACCAAGCTGATCCACGCCGGCGTACTCGACCGGTGGGACAAGCTGAAGTTCATCCTCGTCCACGGCGGCGGTCACCTGCTCTACCAGCTGGGCCGACTGGACCACGCCTACAAGGTGGTTCCGGAGAACCGGAAGAACATCGCTGCGCCGCCAAGCGCATATCTTCAGCGGTTCTGGTTCGACACGCTGACGCACGATGATCTCGCGCTGCAATTTCTGATGGGACGGGTCGGGCCGGAGCGACTGCTCCTGGGAACCGACCTGCCCTACAACATGGCCGACACCGAACCGATGGCCCGGATCCGCCGGGTCCGGCAGAACCTTCCCGACATCCTCCGCGAGAACGCGCGCGCGCTGTTTTCCATCTGACCACACGTGGCGCATGGTCAGCCGCGGTCGCCGGTCGGTGGCGTCCGGCCCACGCCCGGCGGCATCCGTACCGGGGATGCACGCGCGTGGACCCCCAGCTCCACGAGTCGATCCCACCGACCCACCGCAGAGCCACATCTCCTGAGAACCGCCGCGGCCCCCTCAACGAGGAGGCGCCGTACGACATCACACCACCGTCAGAGAACCGCCAGAGAAGGCCTGGGAAGCGGGCGACCAGGGCCTATCCCACATGCCGTCAGCGCCCGTCGAGGAGGGATTCCCGTGCCGATCGCGACCGTCAACCCCACCACCGGGGAAACGCTCAAGACCTTCGACGCACTCGACAACGAGGAGATCGACGCCCGCCTGCACCGCGCCCAGCGGGCGTTCCAGGAGCACCGACTGACATCATTCGCCCGGCGCGCCGAACTGATGCGCAGCGCCGCGGAACTGCTGGAAGCGGACCAGGACGACGTCGCCCGCACCATGACCCTCGAGATGGGCAAAACCCTGAACGCGGCCCGCGCCGAGGCCGCCAAGTGTGTCAAGGCCATGCGCTGGTACGCCGACCACGCCGAGGAGCAGCTGGCCGACGAGCGCCCACGGTCCGCCGACGTCGAGGACTCCGGCGCCGCCCAGGTCATCGTGCGCTACCGCCCCATCGGCCCCATCCTCGCGATCATGCCGTGGAACTTCCCGCTCTGGCAGGTCCTACGGTTCGCCGCCCCCGCCCTGATGGCCGGGAACGTCGGGCTCCTCAAGCACGCCTCGAACGTCCCGCAGACCGCGCTCTACCTGGAGGACCTGTTCCGCAGGGCCGGCTACCCCGAGGGCTGCTTCCAGACGCTGCTGGTCGGCTCCGACGCTGTCGCGGACATCCTGCGCGACCCCCGGGTCGCCGCCGCCACCCTCACAGGCAGCGAGCCGGCGGGTCGCGCCGTCGCCTCCATCGCGGGTGATGTGATCAAGAAGACCGTCCTCGAGCTGGGCGGCAGCGACCCGTTCCTGGTCCTACCCTCCGCCGACCTCGACCAAGCTGTGCGCACCGCCGTCACCGCCCGCGTGCAGAACAACGGCCAATCCTGCATCGCCGCCAAACGCTTCATCATCCACACCGACATCTACGACGCCTTCGTCTCACGCTTCGTCCAGACCATGTCGGCCCTGACCGTCGGCGACCCAATGAACGAGTCAACCGACGTGGGACCACTCTCCACCGAGCACGGCAGACGCACCCTAGAGGAATTGGTCGACGACGCCCGGCGGCGCGGCGCGACAGTCCTGTGCGGCGGCCGCCGGCCCGAGGAAGCCACCGCGGGCTGGTTCTACCAACCCACGATCCTGGCCAACATCACCCCCAAGATGCGCATCCACCACGAAGAAGCATTCGGACCCGTGGCCACCCTCTACCGCGCCACCGACCTCGACGAAGCACTCCAACTGGCCAACGACACCCCCTTCGGCCTCAGCTCCAACGTCTGGACCCAGGACGCCGCCGAACAACAACGCTGCGCCCGCGACCTCGAGGCCGGAGGCGTCTACATCAACGGCATGACCACCTCACACCCCGGATTCCCCTTCGGGGGCGTGAAGCGGTCGGGCTACGGGCGCGAACTGGCCGGCCACGGCATCCGCGAGTTCTCCAACGCCACGACGATCTGGCAGGGCACGCCCGCGCCCTGACCCTCGTCCTCTATCTATGCGGGAGCACTTCAAGTCGACAGCCGGTGCATCAGCGTCCCCTCGGAGATCCTCGACCTCGCCGCCCCGTGGAGAAAGCCCCCAGCCTCTTCTCGTACGTCGCCGCCCGGCACTCCCTCGACCTCGTCGAGGAGCTCGGACCGGAGGCGATCCACGCCCACGACGCCGCTCTCGCCGACCGGTTCCGCACCGGCCTCGCCGGACTCGGACTCGGGCTCGGCCACGAGCCCGTGCCGGCGCCGGGGTCGCCGACCGTCGCCCTCGGTGCTCCCGCAGGCGGAAAACCAGGTCTCGGAGGAGACCTTGCGGTGCCGTGTGGTGTGGGAGGGGTCCGGGCGACCCGGACCCCTCCCCGATCGAAGCGTTCAGGCGGCCAGGCTCGACTGATCCGCCCAGATCTCCCTCACGGTCTGGCGCTGGCGGTCCAGCATCTGCGCCGCGCTGCGCCCTCGCTCGCTCCACCGCGCCGCGTTGGTGGCGAGCAGGGCCTCATCGTGCACGTGGTTGATCCGCACCTCGACGCGCTCGAAGGGCACCTTCTCGGCCCACTCGACTGCCTCGTCGAAGCTCTTCACCTCGAGCACCATGTAGCCGATGAGCTGCTGCTGGCCGGACGGCCCGTCAGTCTGCCCGTCCTGCCGCTCGCCGCGCACCACCGTGGCCTTCTGAGTGAGTGAGATGTCGGAGTCGGCGATCATGGGCACTCCGGCTTCCCTGAGGTCCGCCAGATACTCGCCGAACGTGGCCATCTTCTCGAGCTTGGCCTCGTCAGAGGCGTTCCACCAGTCTTCCTCGGCACCGTAGATCAGCACGATGGCTTCCATGGGGTCCTTGAGACCGCGACCGCACATATTGATTCTCCTTTGCATTTCGTCGGTGTGGGGGGCCGAATCCGGCCACCTTGACCGGAAGCCCGATTGGTGAGCGAGCGTACGATCAGGCCGGGGCAAGTGACGCCGACACGAAAGACCCTCTGCGCGTTCGGTAAAAGTCCCTGCGGAAAACGTAAAGCCTGACTACGCACAGGAGGTCCCTGATTACGCCTATCGCCGAATCCAGATGGGTGACAGTCGAATTCCATCGAAGGTAAGCAAAGGACAGGGAAGATCTCGTTGAGGGGCATGGAGAAGACCGAGTTCGCGCGGCAGACGACGTATCTCAACACCGCCTCCAGCGGGCTCATCCCCGCCCGTTCCGTCACCGCGATGCGCGCAGCCGTCGAGGACGCGGCCGCGGGCAAGCCGCAGGAGGGCTTCGAGGCCGTCGAGGCCTCCCGCGCCACGTACGCCCGCCTCTCTGGGGCGCCCGTCACCCGCATGGCCGCCGGGGCCTCGGTTGCCGTGTACGCCGGACTGATCGCGACCTCGCTGCCCCTCCGGCGCGGAAGTCCTCGTCGTCCGCCGCGACCTCACCGTGCGCAGCGCGTCGCTCGAGACTTGGCCGACGCCGTACGCCCGTCCACCGCGCTCGTCGCCGTCAGCGCCGCCCAGTCGGCGGATGGCCGGGTCGCGGATCTGGAGGCCGTACGGACCGCGGCCCGCGCCCACGGGGCCCGTACGCTCGTCGACTCCTCCCAGGCGGCGGGCTGGCTTCCGCTCAGCGCCGCCGACTTCGACTACACCGTGGCCGTCGCCTTCAAGTGGCTGATGTGCCCGCGGGGCGTCACCTTCCTCACCGTCCCCGAGGACCTCGGCGCGCTCACGACCGTCTTCGCTGGGTGGGTCGCCGGCGAGGAGCCCTGGGACAGCTGCTACGGACCGGTCGGGCAACTCGCCCGATCCGCCTGCCGCTTCGACGAGAGCCCCAGCGTCTTCTCGTACGTCGCCACCCGGCACTCCCTCGCGCTCGTCGAGGAGCTCGGACCGGAGACGATCCACGCCCACGACGGCGCTCTCGCAGACCGGTTCCGCACCGGCCTTGTCGGACTCGGACTCGCATCCGGACCTGGGCACGAGCCCGCGGCCGGCAGCGCGCTCGCCGCAGTTCAACAACCCAGGTGAGAAGGGCGATTGCGACCGCTGCGGTGACGCCGTGGGCCTTCCCTATACAGAGGGAGAAGGGGTATGGAGGTGGCTGCGCGCGACGCGGTGGAACCCTCCCTTGGCCGCCACAGCCAACGCGGAGCGCCGTCAGCCGGCCTGTCCTCGCAAGTCGTTCACCGAGCAGATCCCGCAGATCCCGGCTGGCGCCCGGCTGACCGGGAGGCTGCGGAGTGCGGCCGGGCGCCGGATCCGGGACGCCGGCTCCACGGTCATCCAGGCCGCCCAGTGCACCTGTCCTGGCCGACCGTGATGTACGCCTTCAAGGCCGCCGCCCGGCAGGTCGTCGAAGCACCGCTGCCCGAGGTCGAGGTGCTGGGCATCGACGAGACGCGGCGCGGACGGCCCCGCTGGGAACAGCATTCCGACAGCGGCAAGTGGCAGCTGACCAGGGACCGGTGGCACACCGGGTTCGTCGACGTACACGGCTGCGGCGGGCTGCTCGGCCAGGTCGAGGGCCACACCGTCGCCGACGTGCTGGCCTGGCTCGCCACCACACCCCTGACCTGGCGCAAGAACGTCCGGCACGTCGCCATCGACATGTCGGCCACCTGCCGCGCCGCCCTGTGCACCGGCCTGCCCCACGCCACCGTCGTGGTCGACCACTTCCATGTCGTGCAGCTCGCGAACACGATGCTGTCCCTGGTGCGGCGCCGCACCACCGCCGAAATCCGCGGACGACGCGGACGCGCCAGCGACCCGGAATGGAAGGCTCGCAGGCGTCTGCTGCGCAACCGCGAGGACCTCACCGACGAGCAGTTCGCGAAGATGTGGAACCCGCTGCTGGACGAGGGGAAGATCGGAGTATGCGCCCTCGATACGCCGTCGGGGACTCGGCAAAGGCACGTTTGAATGCGGTGTCGAAGCGGGACAGGGAGCCGAAGCCGCACGAGCATGCAACCTCTGAGATCGTCAGCTCTCGGTACCGAGGGTCTGCGAGACGCTTTCGCGCCATACGCAGCCGAACCTCCCGCAAATAGTCACGATATGTCGTGCCGTGAGCTGCCAGTGCCAATTCGATTTGGCGACGTGACCAGCCGTTTGCCTTGGCCACCATGTCCAGATTGATTTTTTGATTTCCGGCATTCTCCCGTATGTACTGGCATATAGTTGAGCCGGTTTCGGCGAGGCGGCTTGCGGAAGTCGTCGGGCGGTTTTCGCTGGCGACAGCCAGGCACATCAACTCGGCAAGGTGTCTGCAGGTTTCGTCGAGTTCTCTCTGGGAGAGGTCGTCACGGTGCTTGTGGACACTCAGCAGCCCGTCCAGGACGACACTGCCCAATCCCTGCCACATGGGGACCGCACAGTTGACCGGCTCCTTAAGGTTGAGGGGGTCATCCAAGACCTCGCGTCGGATGCGCATGAAAATGCCTTGGGTTGGCTCGTGAATTACTTCAAAAGGCAGGCTGGGCGTCATCAGCACGCCAACACCGGGCCCGAGCTGCATTTCCTGGTCAGCTGTTCTTGCCAGAAGCGTCCCTCGCGTGACCACGAAAAGCCGGTAATCGTTCGGATGCCGGTTCATGTGCAGCGCCGTGCGGCACATTTCAGTCAGTCCGGTCTGCCGCGGGTCGACTCTGCCTTTCACGGGCAGGACGGTGGTCGGCGAACGCCGAACCTCATAGCTCATCTGGCAAACCACCTCCGGACTCTGCCGGACGGTGCTTGTCCTCGACCGCTTGAAGGCTGCTCGACCTGATCGGGGTCGGTGATGTCGCACCCGGCGCCGAGGGTTGTCTCGGGTGGTCCCGCGGACCGGTGGGTGACAGCGACCTTGTCGTCCTGTTCGGCAAAGGTCGCCGCAGTCGCGCGGCCGATGCCACGATGAGGCCTGACCGGCTCATCTCATCTCCCTGTCGCATCCGGTGGGCCTCGGCCGTGCGGCCGAGGTATGCGCGGGGCGGTGTCAGATTGGGTAGGTGCGTCGGCCGCGCCTGGCGGGTGCGGTACGCATCCGGGAGGGGCCATCAGGCACTGCGCATGCCCGTTGAGCACGCGTGGTTCCCGGCCGTTGACCTTTCGATCACCTGCCCTGATGCTTGCGGAGACGTTTCCCCTTTTCCAGGGGCTGGTTTTTACCGGCTATGAAGCGTGCTTCAAAAGACTGCACCATGAGATTCAACAGGATGCACTAGGCGCGAGGAGCACCAGACCGAGAGGGCGCTGTGGCAAGGACGGTGAAGCGGAAGATACTGCTGCAGCGGCTGCTGACAGACCGGCGGGCCAAGGTGAACCCGGCCGACTTCGGCCTGAGCAGCACGAGCGGAAGCGGTCGGCGGGCGCCGGGGTTGGCCCAATGCCATATCGACTACCTGCTCAACCCCGGATCGAGGACGTACGAAAAGTTCGAGCGCGGGAAGATCGAGAAGCCGTCCGCTGAATACATGTACGCCGTCGCGAAACTCCTGTTCAGCGCCGGCGCCTTCTCTGAGGACGACTGGGTGACTTTGTGGGCCTTCGCCCGGCCCGGGGAGCGTCCCCCATACCCTCTGGACCCACGAACAGACGAGGTCCTCCTGAACTCCTGGCAAGAGCTCCTGGACATCGTGCCCTGCATCGCCTACATCACCGATGTGGCGTGGAACGTCCTCTGCTACAACGAGGCCTTCGCCGAGGTGTTCGTCCATGGAATACCAGAGAACATCATGCAGTACATGCTCTCCGATGAGGGCCAGAACATCCTGGACGACTGGGAGCACAGCTGGGCACCACCGATCCTGTTCAACCTGCGCGCGACGGCCGCGGCCCAACCGCACGCCACTCTCCAGCGTCTGGTCGACCGCGTACTCAAAGACCCGATCACCTGCGCGATCTACGAAGGCGATCAGCGGACCCGCACCCATCCCGACGGCGACATCCGTCCTTTCAACCACCCCGAATATGGCAAGGGAATGGTCCGCCTGAACGCGGGCAGCGCAGCTGGCGCCCCGGGCTCACGCCTGATCTTCATGCGGTTCGATCCCGCCTCCTGAGCATCGCATGGCGTCAATCACCGAAATCGGACATCCCCCGGCGTCCGAGCGCCGCATCGGCACCGTTCAGCCGCATGGCAACGCCCCGAGGGCCGCACCCACTCCACTGAACGACGCTGAGACGAAACCGTTGGACAGCGACCTACGAACCTGCCATCCCCTGACGGTGCGGATCGTGCTCGGGCTCCCACACGTGACATAAACGCAGGCATCCCCTCGCCATGCCATCGCACTCCCCCGCAAGCTGGCTCAACGGCACAGCGGGACCTGTGGCCGCCGCGGCCGACAGCAAGCCGCCATCGGATCAACGTGGTTCGCCCTCGGTCTGGCCGCGATCCCCCACGCCATCAGACGACAGTGAACGCGCTGAGCACCAGCTGCTCAGCGAACAACACCTTGGGGAGCCCCTTTGGCCTTCGTACGGCGCCCGACGGTCGCCCTCGCCAAGAATCCTGTCAACACCGAAGAGATCTGCGACGACATCATTCGACACCATCCCGAGCACCCGCAGTTGCCAGCGATCCTCCGTGTCATAGAGAACATCCACGTCCAGCAGCGCCCGTTCGTCCGGCCCCTGAGGGAAGTCGCACAGACCCAAACGTTCGAAGAACGCAATACCTGGGCGATCGACGGGCTGACCGAGCTCGCCGAACGCGCCGCCCGGCAAGCTCTCCACGACGCCGGACTGCACCCTCGCGACATCGGCGGCCTCATCACCAGTCACGCCACCGGCCTCGCGATTCCCGGCCTCGACGTGCGCCTGGTGAACAGGCTGGGCTTGAGGCCGACCGTGGACCGGGTGCCGATGACTCAGCTCGCCTGTGCAGGGGGAGCCCACGCCCTCGGCCTGGCAGCCACCTTGGTCAAGGCCCTCCCCGAGAAACCGGTCCTGGTCGTTTGCGCCGAGGTACCCAGCAGCAGCGTGTACCAACACACAGACACCGATCTCCCCTCGATGATCTTCAAGTCCCTCTTCGGGGATGCCGGCACAGCGGCCATCGTCACCAGCACCCCCACCGGGCCCGGTATCCGCATCGACGACTCCTGGAGGTACCTGCTCCCGGACAGCGCCGACTACTACAAGCTCCAAACCAGTCAGCACGGCTACCACTTCCGCTCCACCCGCGACGGATTTAAGGCCGTCCCGAAGATCATCCCTCACCTGCGGGCCTGGTTAGACGGACACACCCCCGGCTGGGAACCGCACTTCGCCGTGGCCCACCCCGGCGGACCCGCCATCCTCGAGGATCTCACCAAAGAACTGGGCGCCCCCGAGCACCTCTTCCGCCACTCCTGGGCCAGCCTGCAGCAGAACGGCAATCTCGGCGGCGGCGCCGTCCTCGACGTCCTGGCCCGCACCCACGCCGACCCGCCCCCCGACGGAGCGCAAGGTCTCATGATCGGCTTCGGGCCCGGCTTCGCCACCGCCGCATGCCGCCTAACCTGGGTATCTACCCCGTAATCCAGGCCCCAGCTCGATCGCGCGAGCGGCACCCATCGGCCGTCTGGTCAGCACTCCGTCAGACGGCCGCTCACCCCCCGCGCCGCAGGGCCGGTCGACCGCTGGTTCCGAATCAGCAAACGCGGATCCACCCTCGCGCGGGAGATATGACGGCGGCTTCGCCACCATCTTTTCGGCCACCGCCTCTCGGGACCGCAGCTGGTCACCGCCACCGCGCGAGTGGCGGCCGTGATGACGGTCGCCATGGGCGTCGGCGGGAACCTGCCTCTGGCCATCGCCGTCCGGACTCGGGCTCAACGCCGTCCTCGCCTTCCAACTGCCGGTGGGCGGACCCATCGGCCAGATCCGACAGCCGGCGCGATGCCGGCCCACCGGCCTGAGGGGGAACGAGATAGGAAGCGCCTCGGGCTTCCTCCGCCTCAGAGGCGGGAGAGTTCCCTGACGAGGTCGTCCAGGCCGAGTGAGCCCAGGGAGAGTGCTGCCATGTGCCATTTCTTCTGGTCGAAGTCGGCTCCGTGTGCCGCGCGGGCGGCTTCGCGGCCGGTGAGCCAGGCGCGCTCGCCGAGCTTGTAGCCGATGGCCTGTCCGGGCATGCCCAGGTAGCGGATCAGCTCGCTGTCGACGAAGTCCGCTGGGAGGCCGCTGTGTATGGCGAAGAACTCGCGGGCCATCTCGGGTGTCCAACGTTCGCCGGGGTGATAGGGCGAGTCCTGAGGGATCTTCAGTTCGAGGTGCATGCCGATGTCGATGATCACGCGTGTGGAGCGCATCATTTGCGCGTCGAGGTAGCCGAGCCGCCGCTCGGGGTCAGTGAGGAAGCCGAGTTCATCCATGAGCCGCTCCGCGTACAGCGCCCAGCCCTCGGCGTTCGCGCTCACCCCGCCGACCCTCGCCTGGTAGCGGGACAGCTGGTCGGCGATGTGAGTCCACTGGGCGAGCTGCAGATGGTGCCCGGGCACGCCCTCGTGGTACCAGGTGGTCGTCAGATCGTAAACGGGGAAGCGGGTTTCGCCCATGGTCGGCAGCCAGGTGATGCCGGGGCGGGAGAAGTCCATCGACGGCGGGGTGTAGTAGGGGGCCGCGGCGCCGCCGGGCGGGGCAATCCGCGACTCGACCCGCTTGACCCGCTCGGCGAGTTCGAAGTGCGTGCCGTCCAGGGCCTGGATCGCCTCGTCCATCAGCCCCTGGAGCCAGAGACGCACCTCCTCGACGCCCTCGATGTGCTTGCCGTGCTCGTCCAGGTGCTTGATGGCCTGCCAGGGGGTGGCCGCACCGGGGAGGATCTTCTCGGCCTCGGTGCGCATCTCGGCCAGCAGCCGGTGGTACTCCGACCACCCGTACGCGTACGCCTCGTCGAGATCCAGGTCCGTGCCGTTCCACAGGCGCGACCAGCGGGCGTAGCGCTCGCGGCCCACGACGTCTCGGGCGCCCTCGACCGCGGGTGCGTACGTGTCGCGCAGCCAGTCGCGCAGATCCGAAAAGGCCCCGGTCGCGGTGGCAGCCGCTGCATCGAGCTCGGTGTGTAGCTCCGTCGGTCCGGCGGTGGTGAACTCCGCGAACCAGCTGCGGTCCTTGCCATCCGTGCCGATCCACTGGTCCAACTGCCCGATGACGGTCTCCACTTGCCGGGGGCCGGCGGGCAGCTTGCGTTCGATGCCCTCGGCGAGCGAGGCGCGGTAGCCGGCCAGGGCTGCCGGGACGGCGCGCAGCCGCTCGGCGACCGCCGCCCAGTCCTCCGGGGTCTGCGTCGCGCTGAGCGTGAAGGCGGTGCGGACCGAGTGCACGGGCGAGTGGATGTTGCTGACGGCCCGCAGGCCCTCGTGGGCGTCGTGGACGGCGAGTTCGGCGGTCAGCCGCTCGCGCAGCAGCCGGGCGCAGCGGCGCTCGGCGTCGCTGTCGCCGCCCGGCCAGGCC
>NZ_JBEXKU010000119.1:0-17533 GCF_040609575.1 Streptomyces sp. NPDC004647
TTTCCGCGTGTGGGGGGCGGCCGGGGGGGGGGGGTTCAACTCGGGGGGGGGGGGGGCGGGCTGAACATCGCCCGCCCCGCTCCGCTTCCATCAGATCAGCGCATGACCAGGACAGTTGGCCGGCGGATCGTGAATCAGCTGTCCAGTGTCGGGTAGTCGGTGTAGCCCTGGTGATCCCCGCCGTAGAAGGTGTTGGGGTCGGGCTGGTTGTAGGGGCCGCCGGCCTTGATGCGGGCGGGCAGGTCGGGGTTGGCGAGCCAGAGAGAGGCAAGGCTGACGGCGTCGGCGAGTCCCTGGTCCAGCACTGCGGCGGCGGATTCGGGGGTGACCGAGGTCTCTTCGGGGGTTGCGTGCGGGTTGAGGATCAGTGTGCCCGGCCACTCGGCCCGGACGAGCTGGGTGATTTCACGGCTGCCGAACTCCATGACGTGCACGTAGGCCAGGCCGTAGGGGGCCAGCGCGCGGATGAGTGCGGTGTAGAGCTCCTTGGGGTCGCTTTCTTCGATCCCGTTGGCGGTGTGGGCGGGCGAGAGGCGGATGCCGACTCGCTCCGGGCCGATGGCGTCGGTGACGGCCTGGGCGACCTCGACGGCGAAGCGGATGCGGTTCTCGATGGAGCCGCCGTAGGCGTCGGTGCGGCGGTTGGTGTTGTCGGAGAGGAACTGGTGAATGAGGTAGCCATTGGCACCGTGCAGCTCGACGCCGTCGAATCCGGCCTCGACCGCGTTCTTGGCGGCGGAGACGAAGTCCTCGACGGTGCGAGCGATGTCGTCGAGCGTCATGGCGCGGGGTGTGGGGTGGTCCAGCAGCCCCTCAGGGGTGAAGATCTTCTCGCCCGACGGGATCGCCGAAGGGGCCACCGGCAGTGCGGCGTCCGGGTAGAGGCTGGAGTGACCGATCCGGCCGGAGTGCATCAGCTGGACGAAGATCCGGCCGCCCTGGTCGTGGACAGCGTCGGTCACCCGGCGCCACGCCTTGACCTGGGTGGGTGAGTGGAGGCCGGGGGTTTCGATATAGCCCTGGCCGATCACGCTGGGCTGGGTGCCTTCGGTGATGATCAGGCCGGCGGCCGCGCGCTGCGCGTAGTACTCGGCTGCCAGTTCGCCTTGCACTCCCTGCGGGGCCCGGCTGCGGGTCATCGGGGACATGATGAGGCGGTTGGGCAGTTTCAGCTTGCCGAGAGTCAGCGGCTCGAAGAGGTTGTCCATGGTGCCCTCCGGGGTGCGTCGGTGGTGGAATTGACTGGTCATGACGTGACGTTATGAGCGGAGTGGCACAGGCCGAATCGGTAAGGTTTCTGCTCCGGGGTACGTAGTTTTGGTCGCGTGCCCACGGCGCGGCTACTTAAGAGGCGGAGGTCGTGGTTGGTGCTGTTGGGCAGGACCACCGAGCAGGCGGAGCTCGAAGGGCTGGTCACCGCAGCGCGGGACGGCCGCAGTGGCGCTCTCGTGGTGCGCGGTGAGGCGGGGATCGGCAAGACGGCGCTGCTGGACTGGGTGGCGCGTTCAGCTTCCGGGCCGGGCCTGCGAGTGATGCGGGTGACTGGCATCGAGCCGGAGGCGGACCTTGCGTTCGGCGGTCTGGTCCAGTTGCTGTGGCCGGTGCAGGACCGCCTCGGCGCGCTGCCCTTCCCGCAGGCCGGAGCATTGCGGGCGGTGCTCGGTTCGGGCCAGACGCGAGGACGGGACCGGTTCCTCACCGGGCTGGCCGTTCTCACCCTCCTCGCCGACCTGGCCGAGGAAGGCCCGGTGCTCTGCCTGATCGACGACGCCCAGTGGCTCGATCAGGCCACCGCGGAGGCTCTGCTGTTCGCGGCCCGGCGGCTCGCTGCGGAGGGTGTGGCGATGTTGTTCGCGACCCGGGAGGAGGGCTTCGCCGCTCCCGGGCTCACCGAGCTGCGGCCGTCCCGACTGGACCGCGGTGAGGCCACTCGCCTGCTTGCCGAGTACGGCCTCCCACCAGCCCTTCGTGATCAGGTCATCGCCGAATCCTCAGGGAATCCGCTTGCGCTGATCGAGTTCGCCGCCGCGCAGCGGGATCATCCCAGCGGGTCCATGCCACTACCGGTCGCGGACAGGGTGTTGTCGTCGTTCCGTGCCCAGATCGGCCGGCTCCCCGAGCGGACGCGGCTGACGATGCTGATCGCGGCGGCCGAAGGGCGGGGCGATCTGCCGCTGCTGCTGAGGGCGGCACAGCAGTTGGGCGTCGGCCTCGACGATCTCGAGGACGCCGAACGGGCCGGGCTGATCCAGGTGACGGAGAGCACCGTTGCCTTCCGGCATCCGCTGATCGGAACCGCCGCCTACCAGGGAGCAGTCCTGGCCCGGCGTATCGCCGTCCACCGGGCGCTGGCGGAGGCGGCCGAGGAGCCCGACTGCCGGGCACGCCACCTCCCCTCGGCGACGACGGAACCGGACGAGAGCGTCGCGGCCGAACTGGTGGCGGCGGCCGGGCGGGCGAGGGGCCGCACCGCGTACGGCGCTGCGGCACGCCTGTATCAGCAGGCCGCTCGGCTCACGCCCGCCCGGCATGACCAGGCGCGCCGGCTGGGTGAGGCAGCGGTATTGGCCCTTTCGGCCGGCCATGCCGGTCAGGCCGCGGATCTGGCGGAGCAGGCGGAGCGGCTCGTCGACGAGCCCAAGGCACTGGCCGAACTCGTCCCGGTCCGCGCGGCTGTGGTATTCGAATTGGGCGAGCAGCGTCAGGCCGCCCTCCTGCTGATCCGGCATGCCGCTCAGGCCGCCCCGGAGCAGGCCGCGGCCATGCTCCGCACCAGTGCGACCTACGCATGGCTCTCCGGCGACCCGGACTTGGTACGTGCCGCCGCCCAGCGGCTGGAGATCATCGGGCACCCCGACCTGATGGCAAAGGGCCTGGCGCACCTGGTCGACGACGACTGTGCCCGTGGCCTGCCGCTGCTGGCGGAGTTCCTCACCCAGGCGTGCGCGGGCACCCGGATCGCGGAGGACAGCGCCGCAGGGATGCGGGCCATCTACAGCGGCCTGATCGTCGGAGATGACGCCGCGACGCTGGAGCTGGCCGCCGCCGAAGTGGAGCGCTGCCGCAAGCAGGGCCTGATCGGCGCACTGCCACAGGTGCTGTACGTCCTGGCACAGACTCAGGTGCGGGCCGGGCTGCACCGGGACGCCGAGGCTGCGGTGGCCGAGGCGGTGGAGATCGTCCGGGACACCGGCCTGTGCGGGCGCCTCGACTGGCGGGGCGGCGTACCGGCGCGGATCGCCGCGATCGAAGGCGACGAGGAGCGGTGCCGCCGCCTGGCCGAGGAAGCACCGGACGCCGGCGGCGTGGCGAGCGACAGCGCACTGGGCCTGCTCGAGCTGGGACTGGGGGACCATAAGGGGGCGCTGCGCCGACTGGAGACCGCCTGGCCCGGCACCGGATGTCATACGGCGGGTCTCATGGACGCTGTCGGCGACCTGGTCGAGGCGGCGGTCCGGCTGGGACAGCCCGGGCGCGCCGAGCAGCCGCTGCGCCGGTTCGAGGCGTGGGCTCACGCGGGCAGGCAGCCCTGGGCGCGGGCGGTCGCCTCGCGGTGCCGGGCGCTGCTGAGCGGGCAAGAGGAGCATTTCACGCAGGCGATTCGGCTGCATCAGCAGAGCGGGAGACCGTTCGAGCGGGCCCGCACCGAGCTGCTCTACGGCGAGTGGCTGCGCCGGGACCGCCGCCGTAGCGATGCCCGGATGCCGCTGCGGTCGGCACTGGAGATCTTCGAACGGCTGCATGCCGCACCCTGGGCGGAGCGGGCCCGATCCGAACTGCGGGCGACCGGTGAATCCGGCACGGCGATGGTCCAGGCGACCGCGGCGAACCTGATCGACCGGCTGACCCCGCAGGAGTTGCAGGTGGTGCGGCTGGCGGCCGATGGCAGCAGCAGCCGCGAGATCGCCGCCCAGCTGTTCCTCAGCCCACGGACGGTCGAGCACCACCTGTACAAGGCCTATCCGAAACTTGGCATCGGATCCCGTCGGGAACTCACCCGCCTCGACCTCACCTGATGGGAGTCGGCCTGAGCGGGTGCGAGGTGACGCACGAGAGTCGCCGTCGGTCGGCCGCGTTGCGGAGGAGCTGCCCGGTCGGGCTTCCGCCTGCGTCTGCGATGCGCTCGACTGCCGGTACGGGGCGACTGGAGCACATCAGCGCGGCGAGCCCGTTTCCGTCAGAGCCCGGCAAGGGCCACGTTCTGGTGGATCTCGGTGGTCGCCGCGGACCTGTTCAGGGTGATGTAGTGCAGACCTGGTGCTCCCTCGGCCAGCAGCCGCTCCGCCATCGCGGTGGCGTACTCGACTCCGATCCGGTACGCGGTGCCGGGGTCGTGGCGAGCGGCCTCCAGACGGTGTGCCAGATCCTCCGGAAAGGCGGCGTTGCTGAGTTCGGCGAAGCGGCGGATCTGGCGGGCATCGATGGCGGGCATGATCTCGGGGATGATGGGCGTGTCGCAGCCCGCTGCGGCTACCCGGTCCCGCAGCCGGAGGTAGTCCTCGACGTGGAAGAACATCTGCGTGATGGCGTAGTGGGCGCCGGCCCGGCACTTGGCCACGAAGTGCCGGATGTCGCCGTCCCAGTCGGGCGAGCGCGGATGGCGTTCGGGGAACGCCGCCACACCTACGCTGAAGTCGCCCAACTCATGGACGAGCTCGACCAGTTCGTACGCGTATGTGAAGCCTCGCGGGTCCGGGGTCCAGCCGCCGCGGGGGTCCCCTGGAGGGTCGCCGCGCAGGACGAGGACATCGCGGACACCGGCATCCGCGTACTGGCCGATGATGCGCCGCAACTCGGCCACCGAGTGACCGACAGCGGTGAGGTGGGCCACGGGGCGCAGCGTCGTCTCGGCGACGATCCGCTTGGTCACGCCGATGGTCCGGTCCCGGGATGAGCCGCCCGCGCCGTAGGTCACCGAGACGAACGTCGGGGCAAGCCCCTCGATCCGACGGATGGCGTCCCAGAGCGCCCGCTGACCCGCGTCGGTCTTGGGCGGGAAGAATTCGAAGGAGAAGGACGGCCGCCCCGCGCCCAGTTCCTCGCGCAGCGTGCTCACCGATGGCCTCCCGGAACGTCGGCTCGGGGTCGGGGTTTCATGGCAGGTGCTCCAGTCGTGGCGCTATACGGTGCGCCGCCTCGGAGCCGTAGGCGGCCTGGATACCGGCGAGCAGGGCGCCGGTGGTGACCTGGTATTCCTGCGGGCCCATGGCCTCCAGCGCGGTGGTGGCCAGCGCACAGCCGAGCTGGGCCGCGCCCTCCGGCGGCAGGTGCCGGCCGACCCCGGCCAGGAAGCCCGCCCGGAAGGCGTCGCCCGCCCCGGTGGGATCCCCGGTCTTGTGCGGTGTCACCGCCCGTATGCGGCAGGGGGGCCGGCCGTCCTCGTCGATGCGGACGCCCGCGGCTCCGAGGGTGGTCACCCATGTGCCCACCTGGCCAAGCACCTCGGCCGGCTGCCAGCCGGTGCGTTCCAGCAGCAGCGCGGCCTCGTACTCATTGGTGAACAGCCAGCGGGCACCCGTCACCAGACTCCGTATCTGTGGGCCTTCCAGCCGGGCAATCTGCTGGGACGGATCAGCCGCGAACGCCAGGCCCAGATCACGGCAGTCGGCAGTGTGCCGCAGCATCGCCTCGGGATCGCCCCGGGAAATGAGCACCAGGTCCAGCCCGCCGCAGCGCTCGGCCACCCGCCGGATACTGATGTCCCGGGCCTCCGACATCGCGCCCGCGTAGAACGTGGCGATCCGGTTCATCCGCTGGTCGGTCAGGCACATGAACCGCGCCGTGGGGCGCTGTCGGCTGATGTGCACCTGATCGGTGTCCACCCCGTGTTCCTTCAGCCGCAACTGGTACTCGGTGAAGTCGCCCCCCGCCGCGCCGACCAGCACCGGGGCCAGTCCCAGCTGCCCCAGACCGAACGCGATGTTCGCACCGGCCCCGCCCCGGCGCACCTGCAGGTCATCGACGAGGAAAGACAGCGACACATGGTCCAACTCGCCGGCGATCAGCTGATCGGTGAACCTTCCGGGGAAGGCCATCAGATGGTCGGTGGCGATCGATCCGGAGACGGCCACACGCATGTCAGATCCCTGCGGCCGAGCGCGCCGCGTCGACGCGACGGGTGCGCTCCCGCGGGCCGAGAATGCTGTCACTGATCTGATCAGCGATCTTGTCGGGGTGGGCCTCGGTGACAGACTCCGAGGTGAACGAACGACGGGGCATTCCACGTCCTCGGGTTGCAGCGGCTGCTGACTTGCATGGTGCTCGCGCACGGGAGAAGGCTTATTGGGCTGCCGTTGTTCGGCACTGGACCCAGGCGGCTATGCCGTGCTCACCGTATTCGCGGAGTCCGCCTTGATGAGCTCGAGGAGCCGGAACTCGACGGTGCGGTCCTCGAAGACGCGGGAAGCGCTGTTGATTTCCTTGATGCGCAGGCCCTCTTCCTTGGCGAAACGCTCGATGAGGGTGCGGTTTCCCCTGCTGTTGAAGCCGAGAAACAACCGTCCGCCCTCAGCCAGGTGTTGGGGGCCCTCGCGGAAATAGGTGCGGTGGGAGACATAGCCCCGATCGAGAATGGACCACTCGATGTCGCGGGTGTAGGCGAAGTCCTCGGGTGCCTCGACCGCGTTGGAATTCCAGAAGATCACATCGAAGCGGTCCGCCGGGCTCAGTGCGGAGAACATATCGCTCTCCATGGCGCGTACCCGGTCGACGACGCCGTGCCGGGCGGCATTGTGCCGGGCGTTCTCCACAGCTGCCGGGCTGATGTCGAGCGCCGTGACGTGACGGCAGCCGTTCAGTGCGCCGAAAACTGCGGTCACGCCGGCGCCGCAGCCCATTTCCAGCAGAGAACTCCCCTCCGGGTAGGGCAGCCAGCGAGAATACGCCTCGGTGGATGGCGAGTGGAAGGGCGCGAAAACGTCGGGAAGCAGATCCCATCGCAGGCCCAGGAGTTCGAACTCCATGGGCCGGTCCGTGGTCCCCTCGTGTTTGGCTGTCTCCGAAAACCCGATGTCGAGGTTGTTCGAGTTGGTAGTTGGCTGTGCCATGATTCTCCCTCGCTCGCCTGACCCAGCCAGCTTTGCGCCCTGACCCTGCGGCGGTCACCCGGCCCGGCTGTTATGTGTCATGTCCCTCCCGTGGCCGCTCCTGAGGTCTTATGGGAGGCGGGGCTGACGGTTCGTTGTACTCGGCAGTGAGTTCCCGTGCGAAGTGCAGCGCGGCGATCGACATGCGCTGAGCGTGGTAGAAGCGGTGTGCCCCGTGATTGGTCACCCCGGAGTCGAGTTCGATGCGCACGCACCCGGCGCCGCGGGCCCGCGCCTCCAGCTCCTCCACCAGCCGCGCACCGATCCCCGCGGAGCGCATCCCAGGCGCGGTGACCAGATCGTCGACGAACAGCAGCCGGCCGCGGCTCGTCGTCAGCACGCGGTGCGCGGCCACCCCGACACACCGCCCCTGCTCGTCGTAGGCGGCGGTGAACACCAGGCCCTGCCCGTGCGCCTCGGCCGCGAAGCGGGCGAAGCCCTCCGCGGTGAGCCCCGGTCGCAGCGTGCGGATCAGCGCCCCGACGTCAGCGTCGAGACCGGGATGTTCCGGCGCAACATCAACGATGGTCAACTCCATGGTCCGGCATCCTAGGGCCCAGTCCGCAGGCGCGGATCTCCGAACGCCCGTGCAGGTAAGGGAACATGACACATCCGGCTCGAACTTGGGGCGGTCGGCCGACGAGCGTGCCCCGCGCTGCCAGAATCCGTGACCATGGTGCCTGCTGCTTACATCGAACAGTTCGGCTCACCGGCGGTCATCCGTTACGGCAAGTTGGCCGCCCCGCGGCCGGGACCGACCGACGTGCTGGTGGATGTCACGGCCGTGTCCGTCAACCATGTCGACACCTTTGTGCGTTCGGGTGCCTGGCGCACCCCGCTGGAGTTCCCGTTTGTGATCGGCCGGGATCTGGTCGGCACCGTCGCCGACGCAGGGCCGGGTGCCCACGGCTTTGCTGCCGGCGATCCGGTGTGGTGCAACAGCCTTGGCCACGACGGCCGGCAGGGCGCCGCGGCGGGGCAAGCGGTGGTACCGCTTGACCGGCTGTATCGCCTCCCGGGGGGTGTGGACCCCGTTGACGCGGTCGCGGTCGTCCATCCGGCCGCGACCGCGTACCTCGGCCTGTTCACGCATGGGCGGCTTCGTCCGGGCGAGACGGTCGTCGTCGTGGGTGCTGCCGGAAACGTCGGGAGTGCGCTCGTCGTGATGGCGGCTCAGGCCGGTGCCCGCGTCATCGCCACGGCCGGTGCCCGTGATGCGGACTTCTGCCGATCGCTGGGGGCGGCCGAAGTCATCGACTACCGCGACCCCGCCGTGCCTCAGCGCATCCGGGATGCCGGCCCGCGGGGGGTAGATGTCTACATCGACACCTCCGGGGAGAACGACCTGGTCAACGCAGTCGACCTGCTCGCAGGCCGTGGCCGGATCGTTCTTCTCGCCGGGATGCGGACCCGGCCGGTTCTGCCGGTGGGGCCGCTGTACCTCAAGGACCGCTCGGTCCTCGGCTTCGCCATCTCGCACGCCACCGCTGCCGAACTCACCGAGGCGGCGGGCACGATCAACCGCCTGCTCGCCGAAGGGCGGCTCCGCCCCCGGGCCGTCGAAACGCTGCCGCTGAGCGCCGCCGCCGAAGCGCACCGCCGCTTGGAAGGGGGAAAGGTGCACGGCAAACTCGTTCTCCGCACGGACATCGACTCCTGACTCGAGCCGGCGGCTGCAACTCGATGCGTGGAAGGGGCGGTCCGCTGCGCGCATATCCGAGTGGCGATTCCGGAGCGGCCTGTACGACCTGACAGACCCCTGATCGGTCCATTGACCGGTGCGGGTGAGCCTCTGGCAATATCTCACCCGTGGCAGAATCAATCATCAATCAGACTCCACTATTCGACCTACGGGCCGAGTTGAAGATTTCCGCGACACCGGACGAGGTTTACTCCCTGGTCAGCGATATGCCCCGCACGCCGGAATGGAGCAGGGAAATCATCGACGGGGAATGGGTGTCCGGCTCCCCGGCACAGGTGGGGGCGATCTTCCGCGGTCACAATTATCGTGAGGACGATATCGTCTCGTGGGCTCCGGTGCCGCGCGGCGGCTGGTACACCGAGGCCAAGATCGTCGCCGTCGAACCCGGCCGCACCTTCCGGTGGAAGCTGCTCACCCACACTCGGGAAGGCCAGGACAGCAACTGGGGCTATGACATGGATCCGGCACCCGACGGCTGCCTGGTGGCCCACCACTTCAAGATGACCAAGGCCACCGAGGGAGTCCTCAGGATTGTCGCGACGCTGGACGAGGCGGGGCGTAAGAGGTTCGTCGCCGACTGGACCGTCAAGCTCAAGGATGACATGGAAGAGACATTGCGCCGCATCAAGAAGATCGTCGAAAATCAGTGACACCAAATCTTCGGTGACATCGGCCTTACCTCGGTGGCGGTCTTGCCGGAAACCGGGCGCCCCACGCTGGGAACTGGTGGCAATATGCCGCGGACGGTGACCGGCTGGTGCAGCCGCTCATCGGCCTGCCTCCGCCCGCACGGCGCCGAATTCCCCCCGCACGGCTGAATTCCCGTAGCTATGGAATGAGAGGGCAGGATATGCTTCTGCAGCGCATAGGAAACAAGGGCATTCGGCTGGGTACGCTCTTCGATCGAGCAGCGGCCAGAAATCCGGCGAGTCCAGTGATCCTCGATCATGATCTTGACATCGCGCCGGAGCTCGGGCGTACCGTCACGCTGACGGCAGTGGCGGACCTGGTGGACGACTTCGCCTCTCGCCTGTGGGCCGCCCAGGTCCGACCCGGGACTCGCGTCGTCGTCTACAAGACCAACGGCTTCGACATCTCACTCCTGGCCTGTGCCGTGGCCCGGATCGGCGCGGTCCCGGTGCTGCTGTCGCCGAAACTGGACGGCGCCACTGTCGCCGAGTTGCTGCGCCGGGTGGACCAGCCGTACCTGGTGACCGATCAGGACAAGCTCGAAAATGAGCTGCCGTCCGAGGTCTTCGACCTCTCGGAGCACGTCCTTCTCACGTCGGGCAGTTACCAGGGCGCCACAGAGCTCGCCTCGCTCGCGGGAGTCAGGCGCGTCGATCCGCTTACCATGCCCCCGGATCACCCGACGCTGATCACGCACACCTCCGGGACCACCGGCACGCCGAAGCTGGCCGTGCACACCGGGCGTACGTTCCAGGCGCGCTACCGCCCCCAGGGGACCGTGGTGGCCCTGGGGGTGAAGCGGAGCGAGCCCGTGGCGATGCACATCTCGTTCGTGCACTCCCGGATGTTCACCATCATGCCCATCTCGGTGCTCCAAGGGCACCCGCTCATCGTTCTCCGCGACGACGACCCGGGTAGCGTCGGCGATCTCTTCACACAGGTCTCCCCCGGCTTCATCGAGGCGCACCCCAACACGTTCCTTCACTGGGAGGTCCTGGCAGACGACCCACGCCGGCCGCTGGCCAACGTCAAGTACTTCAGCAGCACTTTCGACGCCATCCACCCGCGGACCGTACGCCGGATGCTGAGCGCGTCCGGGCGTAGGTTCCCGCTGTTCGCCCAGCTGTACGGGCAGAGCGAGGTGGGCCCTATCGCCGGGCGCGCGTACAGCAGGAAGCGCGGCACGGCGGCCGATGGCCGGTGTGTCGGCTCTCCCTTCCCCGGTATGACGGGGGTACGTGTGGTGAGCCGCGACGGCAAACGGCCCACCAAGTCGTCGCCGGGGTACATCGAGGTCCGCAGCGACGGGCGGATCGTGACGTATCTCGGGGAGCACGAGCGCTGGGAGAAGCAGGTCAACGACGGCTGGTGGCGCATGGGCGACCTCGGCTACCGCACGAAATGGGGGTGCCTGCACCTGCTCGACCGCGAGGTCGACGAGATCCCCGGTATCGACAGCACCCTGGAGATCGAGGACACGCTGTTCACGCGCATGCCGGAGCTCGTCGAGGTCATCATCATCCCGGACCGCAACGGCAAGCCCGTCCCGGTGGTGTGCACCCGGGGCGACAAGCCCCTGGCCCTGGCGGCCTGGACGTCCGCGGTGACGGGTCTGCCGGCCATGGCGGATCCGGTCCAGTGGCGGCTGGAAGACCTGCCGCAGACCGCGACGACAAAAATCAAGCGCCTTGAGCTGGCACGGCTGCTGGGGGCGGGAGACCGGGGCCAGTAAGGCCTTCCCCGCCTCGACGCCGAGGAACCGACCGCCCCGTGCACCCCGCCGGCTGCACCACCGCGGCCGGACCGCTGGTGGACCGGGCCGCCGCCCCTTGAGTGAAAACCGAGGAGAACCGTGACGACCACTGTGACCAACTCCGGCCGGTGGATCGAGGACTGGGACCCCGAGGACGAGACGTGCTGGGAGCACGGTGGCAAGCACATCGCGCGCCGCAATCTGCTGCTGTCGGTCTTCTCGGAGCACATCGGGTTCTCGGTCTGGAGCATCTGGTCGGTCCTGGTGCTGTTCATGTCCCCGGAGATCGGCCTGGGCTTCGACCCCGGCGAGAAGTTCCTGCTGGTCGTCACCCCCACCCTGGTGGGCGCGGCGCTGCGGCTGCCCTACAGCTACGCGGTCACCCGCTTCGGAGGCCGGAACTGGACCGTGTTCAGCTCGGCCATCCTGCTGGTCCCCACGCTGCTGGCGCTGTACTTCGTACAGCGGCCCGGCACACCGCTGTGGGTGTTCCTGGCCATCGGCGCCACGGCCGGGGTGGGCGGCGGCAACTTCGCCTCGTCGATGACGAACATCACCGGCTTCTTCCCGCAGCGGCACCAGGGATGGGCGCTCGGGCTCAACGCCGGTGGCGGCAACCTGGGCGTCGCGGTGGTCCAGGTGGTCGGGCTGTTGGTGATGATGACGGCCGGCAGCACCCATCCGTCATACGTCGCTGCCGCCTACCTGCCGCTGATCGTGCTGGCCTCGCTGCTGGCCGCCGTGGGGATGGACAACATCAGGGTGCCCCGCACCGAGCCTGGGGTGCTGCGGGAGGCGGCGGCAAACCGGCACACCTGGTGGATCTCCCTTCTGTACATCGGGACGTTCGGCTCGTTCATCGGCTACGGCTTCGCTTTCGGCCTGGTGCTGCAGAACCAGTTCGGCTCGACCCCGCTGGAGGCGGCCGGTTACACGTTCCTCGGGCCGCTGCTCGGATCGCTGTCCCGTCCGGTGGGCGGATGGTCGGCCGACCGATGGGGCGGCGCACGTGTCACCCTCTGGACCTTCCTCGGCATGGCCGCGGGCACCGGAGTGTTGCTCGCGGCCTCGTCGCGGGGCTCCTTCCCGCTGTTCGTCTCCGGGTTCACCGCGTTGTTCGTTCTCAGCGGGATCGGCAACGGCTCGACGTACAAGATGATCCCAGCGATCTTCGCCGGGCAGGCGGAGATCGCGGTCACCTCGGGCCATGACGCGACGCGCGCTTTCGCCCGCGCACGAAGGCTCTCCGGCATGGTGATCGGCGTCGCCGGAGCGGTCGGTGCGCTCGGCGGGGTGGCCGTCAACCTGGCCTTCCTCGCCTCCTACGGCGGCCCCGGCGGGAGCGGGGAGCCCGCGTTCTGGGCCTTCCTCGGCTTCTACGCGGTATGCGTGGCGGTCACCCGGGCGGTCTACGTCGGGCGCGGGCACACCACCAGCGGCGCTGAAGCGACGGCGGAGACGACGGAGGCCACCCGTGCCTGAACCGCGGACGGTGGCCACCCACTGTCCCTACTGCGCCCTGCAGTGCGGCACCCGGTTGAGCCATGAGCGCGGCAGTGCGGCGGTACGCCCGTCCGACTTCCCCGTCAACAGGGGCAGGCTGTGCCAGAAGGGGTGGACGGCGCCGGCCTTGCTGGACGTCCCGGACCGGTTGCGCCACCCCTTGGTGCGCTCCGCGGACGACGAGCTCACCCCCGTCGACTGGAACACCGCGCTCGACACCGTCGCCTCCGGCCTGCGGCGTATCCGGGCCCAGCACGGCCCGGACGCGGCGGCCGTGTTCGGCGGAGGCGGCCTGACGAACGAAAAGGCCTATCTGCTGGGCAAGTTCGCCCGGCTGGCACTGGGGACCAGCCAGATCGACTACAACGGCCGGTTCTGCATGTCCTCGGCCGCGGCTGCCGGGACCGCCGCGTTCGGCCTGGACCGCGGGCTTCCGTTCCCCGTCACCGACCTCGGGCAGGCCGACGTGGTCATGCTCGTGGGCGCGAACGCGGCCGAGACGATGCCCCCGCTGATGCAGCACCTCGACCGGGCGGACCTGATCGTCGTCGATCCCCGGCGAACCCCGACCGCCGAGCGTGCTGCGCTGCACCTGCAGCCGGCGCCGGGCACGGACCTCGCGCTCGCGCTGGGCCTGCTGCACATCGCCGTCGTCGACGGCCGGTGCGCGGGCGACTACATACGCGACCGCACCACCGGGTTCGGGGCGGCGTGGCAGCGGGCCATGACCTGGTGGCCCGAGCGGGTCGAGCGCATCACGGGCGTACCGGTCTCCGCGCAGCGCAGGGCGGTGCGGATGCTCGGCGAGGCGCGGCGGGCCTACGTGCTGACCGGCCGCGGCGCGGAGCAGCACAGCAAGGGCACCGACACGGTTGCCGGCTTCATCAATCTCGCGCTCGCGCTGGGCCTGCCGGGCCGTGAGGGCAGCGGCTCCGGGTGCCTGACCGGACAGGGCAACGGCCAGGGGGGCCGGGAGCACGGCCAGAAGGCCGACCAGCTGCCCGGCTACCGGCTCATCACCGACCCACAGGCGCGGGCCCATGTCGCAGGCGTCTGGGGCGTACCGCCCGATTCCCTGCCGGGCTCCGGCCGCAGCGCCTACGAGTTGCTCGACTCGCTGGGCTCGGACAACGGTCCGCGGGCGCTGCTGGTCTTCGGTTCGAACCCCGCCGTCTCCGCGCCGCACGCCGGCCGGGTCACCGAACGCCTGGCCTCGTTGGACCTGTTGGTGGTGGCCGACTTCGTGCCGTCGGAGACCGCGCGGATGGCCGACGTGGTGCTGCCGGTGACCCAGTGGGCCGAAGAGGAAGGCACCATGACCAGCCTCGAGGGCCGGGTGCTGCGCCGCCGACGGCTGCTGTCCCCGCCGTCCGGCGTCCGCAGCGACCTGGAGGTCCTGCACGGCCTGGCGGTCCGGCTCGGTGAGCCGGGACACCGCTACCCCACCTCCCCGCCTGAGGTCTTCGAGGAGCTGCGCCGCGCCTCCCGCGGCGGCAAGGCCGACTACTCCGGCATCAGCTACGAACGGCTGGACGCCGGGGAGGCACTGCACTGGCCCTGCCCGGACGTGCCGGACGCGGGCGAACCGCACCCCGGAACACCCCGGCTCTTCCTCGACGGCTTCGCGCACCCGGACGGGCGTGCCCGGTTCGCCGAGGTCGACCACCGCGACGCCGCCGAGACCGCAACGCCGGACCACCCCCTGCACGCCACGACGGGCCGCGTGCTCGCGCAGTACCAGTCCGGCGCGCAGACCCGCAGGGTCGCCGCCCTCAACGAGGCCGCACCGGAGGCGTTCGTCGAGGTGCATCCCGACACCGCCGACCGTGCCGGGCTGCGCGACGGCGAGCTCGCCCAGGTCAGCTCCGTGCGGGGAAGCACAGTGGCGCGCGTGCGGCTGGTCGGGACCATGCGCCTGGACACGGTGTTCCTGCCGTTCCACTTTCCGGGCCCCGGCCGGGCGAACCTCATCACCAACGCGGCTCTCGACCCGCGCAGCGGAATGCCGGAGTTCAAGGTCTGCGCCGTGCGGATCGAACCCTGCCCCGTCCGGGCGACGGCGGTGCATGCATGACCCGGGTCGTCGTCATAGGCCACGGACCGGCCGCGCACCGGTTCGTGGAACGGCTTCACCATCACGGTCACCGGGGTCCCGTCACCGTCATCGGGGCGGAGAGGCACCTTGCCTACAATCGCCCCCTGCTGGCATCAGTCCTCGTCCGTACGCTGTCTGCCGAAGCCGTCACACTGCCTTCCCTTCCCCCCGGCACGCGGGTGCACGTGGGCGTCCGCGCGACGAGGATCGACCGGGACCGGCGCCTGGTGCACTGCGATGACGGCGTGGTGCACCGCTACGACGTACTCGTCATGGCCACCGGAGCGCGACCGCGCACGCCGTGGCTGCCCGGCCTGCTGGGCCCCGACGGACACCTGGCCGCCGGGGCCCGGGCTCTCCGGACCCTCGCCGACTGCGAGCGGACCGCCGAAGGCCGGGTGGTGGTGCTGGGGGGCGGAGCTCTCGGGGTGGAGGCGGCGCTCGCCCTCCGGGGCGGGGGCAGCGTGGTCACCCTGGTCCATCCGAAGCCCCACCCGATGGACAAGCAGCTCGATCCCGTGGCCGGCCGTGTCCTGGCCGCGCACCTCGAAGGGGCGGGTGTGGACCTGCGGTTGGGACATCGGGCCGTCCGGTACAGTCCCGGCAGGCTGACCCTGGCGAGCGGCGTCGGTCTCAGCCCCGACACCCTGCTGCTGTGCACCGGAGCCGCACCCGATGTCGAGCTTGCCCGCAAGACCGGGCTGGCTGTGCGCAGCGGCGTGCTGGTCGACGACCGGCTGCGGACCGACGACCCGTACATCCATGCGATCGGGGACTGCGCGGAGCACGAAGGCACCGCGGCGGGGCTCATCGCACCGGCGTGGGACCAGGCGGAGACTCTGGCACAACTGCTCGCCGGCCGGCGGGTGCGCTACCGCGGCACCAGGAGAATCGTCCGGCTGAAGGCCTCCGGTCTCGATGTCGCCTCCCTGGGTTCACTCGAGGACCTGACCGACCCGCACGCCAAGGTCGAAGCGGTGACTCTCTCGGACGCCGCCCGCGGCCGCTACGCCAAACTGGCGCTGTACGACCAGCGGATCACCGGTGCGGTCGTGGTCGGTTTCCCCGAGGCCATCGCCTCGGTCAGCCAGCTGTACGACCGTGATCTGCCGGTGCCGTCCGACTGGCTCGGGCTCCTCATGGGCACCCCGACAGCCGAGCGCGCGACCCACGTCGAGCTGCCCGAGAACGCGGTGATCTGCCACTGCAACAACGTCACCAAGGGCGCTCTGCTGCGCGCTTGGCGGGACGGCGCCCGTGAGATGCCGGACATGGCGGAGGCGACCCGCGCGACCACCGGCTGCGGCGGATGTACGGACGATGTGCGTCGTATCCGTGACGCGGCGCGTTCCGCCCGTACGGCGAAGACGGCGGAGACGGCCGGACGGAGCAGCGGACCGTGACCCGCACGCTGGTCGTCATCGGACACGGAATGGTCGGCCACCATCTCGTGGAGAAACTCCGGGCCCGGGACCGGGAGGGCACTTGGCGGGTGGTCGTCCTGGCCGAGGAGGCCCGGCCCGCCTACAACCGGGTCGCGCTCTCGTCCTACCTGGAGGGCAGGAGCGCATCCGACCTCAGTCTGGCGGGCGACGAATTCCGGCGTGATCGGATGGTGGATCTGAAGCTGTCCACAGCCGCGGCGGGGATTGACCGTCGGGCGCGTACGGTGGTCGCCGCCGACTCCAGCGTGATCGGCTACGACGCGCTGGTGCTGGCCACCGGATCGCGGCCGTATCTGCCGCCGGTGCCGGGGCACGACCTGGCCGGCTGCTTCGTCTACCGAACCTTTGACGACCTCGACGCGATCCGGGCGGCGGCCGCTCCGGGCCGACCCGGTGTCGTGATCGGCGGCGGTCTGCTGGGACTGGAGGCCGCGAACGGGCTGCGGTTGCTGGGAATGCGTCCCCACGTCGTCGAGATGGCGCAACGACTGATGCCCCTGCAGGTCGACGAAGGGGGCGGGCGGGTGCTCGCCCGGCGCGTCGGAGAGCTCGGTGTGCGCGTGCACTGCGGGACCGCCACACGGTCCGTCGACGCCGGCCCCGACGGCCGGGTGTGCGCCGTGACCCTGGCAGACGGCAGCGCGATCGAGACCGACCTCGTGGTGTTCTCCGCCGGAGTCCGCCCCCGCGACGAACTCGCTGGTTCCGCAGGGCTGGAGACGGCGGAACGCGGCGGCTTCCTCGTCGACGACCGCTGCCGTACCGGCGACGAACGGATCTGGGCGGTCGGCGAGTGCGCGGCGGTCCTGGGCCGCTGCTACGGGTTGGTCACGCCGGGGTATCGCATGGCCGAAGCCGTCGTCGAGCAGCTGCTGGGCATCGGTGACACGCCCTTTCCGGGAGCCGACATGTCGACCAGGCTCAAGCTGCTCGGTGTCGAGGTGGCCAGTTTCGGCGACGTCCACGCCGAGAGCAGGGGGGCACTGGAGTTCGTTCACGCCGACAACGCCGCCGGCACCTACGCGAAACTCGTCCTCAGCGACGACGGCCGGGTGCTGCTCGGCGGCGTACTGGCCGGTGACGCCACCGCCTATCCCGTCCTGCGTGCTCTGGTCGGTCATGAACTGACGGCGTCCCCACAGCAGTTGGTGTTCCCGCCGTCACGCGACTGACGTCCGGCCGGTGTACGCGTCCGGTGACGCACGTGACCCGTGACTCAGGGCGGTCGGCCGCCGACCGGCGTCGACCGGTCGGCGGCCG
>NZ_JBEXKU010000120.1:0-17363 GCF_040609575.1 Streptomyces sp. NPDC004647
CCCCGAGATTCCGACGGACAGGGGCAGACCGGTCCGCTCGGTGATCAAGTGGATCTTCGACCCGTACTTGCCCCGGTCGACAGGATTCGGACCTGTCAGGTCCCCCTTTTCAGGGCCCGCATGTTCACCGAGTCGATCGCGCATCGGGACCAGTCCAACTCGCCACGGGAGCCGAGTTCGTCGAGGACCAGGCGGTGAAGCTTGCCCCACACTCTGGTCTTCGTCCACTCGGCAAATCGCCGATGCGCCGTCGCCCCTGACGGCCCGAACGACGCCGTAGGCAACTGCTGCCAGGTGCAGCCTGACGTGGCCACGAACACGATCGCGGCCAGCACCTCCCGGTCACCATGCCGACGTCGGCCACCACCCTGAGGCCGCGACGGCGCCTCCGGCACTACCCGCTGGAACAACTCCCACAACTCGTCCGGCACCAGCCGCTCAACGATCCCCACCACGACCGACAGCCTACCGAACCATCCAAATGAGATGACGTCTTAGGTGACTCGGTGCTCATGGGCGGGCTCAGTCTGTCACTCTGTCGGTGTCGTCAGCGGCGCATTGCTCGAACTGTCCAGGAGCCGCAGTGGGGTCCATTCCGATGCAGCGTGAGATCGCGGACCCCGGTACCGCCCCCTCGGGGAAGCGGCCGGGGGCGCGCACCCGGCTGCCCGGCAACCCGCTCGCCCCGGCCGCGGCCCGGCGGTTCGTACGGCTCACACTCGCCGAGTGGGCCGAACTGGGGCCGCTCCCCGGCGCGGTGCTCACCGACCGGCTCGCGGAGGATGCCGCCCTGCTGGTCAGTGAGCTGGTCACCAATGCGGTGGTGCACGCGGGGACGAACGTGGAGCTGGTCTGCCGCCTCGTGGAGCCGGAGGAGGACGGCGGCCTGCTGGACTACGCGGGGCAGGAGGGTGACGGTCACGGTGGCGGCTCGGGTGGCGGGCAGGGCATCGGCTCGGGTGGCGCGGAGAGTGGCGGCTCGGGTGCCGGCCGGGGCGGCTGTGCGCAGGCCGCCGCTCCGGACGTGCTGTTGGTGGAGGTTTCCGACCACCATCCGGCACGGCCGGTGCAGGGCGAGCCGCATCCCACCGGGGAGTACGGGCGAGGGCTCCAACTGGTCGGTGCGCTCGCCGAGTCGTGGGGCGTCAGCTATCGGCGCGGTCTGAAGACGGTGTGGTTCCGGCTGCCCGCGGTGAAGTCCGAGGACGCCGACGGACCGGACGCCTTCGCGGACTCCGACGGTCCCGGGACCTTGGCGGCCGGAGCGGTTGGGGAGGCCGGGGCGGCCGGGCTGTCGTCCGTCGACTGGGTCGCCCGGCGGGGGCCGAGTGCCGCCGTACGGGAGCTGGGGTCCGACTGGGTCAGCCGCGGCGCGCTGTCGTTCCTCGCCGAGGCGTCCGATCTGCTGGCCGGGCAGTTCGACGAGGAGAAGGTGGCCGCCCTCGCCGGGCAACTGCTCGTACCGCGGCTCGCGGACTGGTGCGCGGTCTGGCTGGACGGGGAGGGCGGGCGTGCTCCCGCCTCGGCGCCGCGGCTCGCCCGGGTCTGGCACGCCAGCGAGAGCCGTATCGAAGGGCTGCGGGCGGCGCTGGAGAAGGATCCGCCGCTGCTTCCGGAGGCGGCGCGGGGCTGGCCGGTTCCGTGGCCGTGGCCGGTGGTGCCGGGGGGACCGGTGGCGTCCGATGGAACGGTTGCGTCGGGTGGAACGGTTACGGCCGGCGGGACGGTTGCGTCGGGTGGAACGGTTACGTCCGGCGGGACGGTTGCGTCGGGTGGAACGGTTGTGCCGGACGGAATTGTGGTCCCTGGGGGACCGGGCGATCCTGCGTTGCCGGCCTCCCGGGAAGCCGCCGCGGACGGCCCCGAGTCGTACGAAGGTGGCGGCGGTTCGGCGCTCGCCTGCCGGCTCTTCGTGGGCGGCCGGAGCGTCGGCACACTGCTGCTCGGCCGCTCAGGGCTGACGCGTATCCCCGATGAAGTGACCGCGCTGGTCGAGGACTTCGCGCGGCGCGTCGCGCTCGCGGTCGCTGCCGCCCGGCAGTACACCCGGCAGGCCACCACGAGCCTCGTCCTCCAGCGGGGGCTGCGGCCGACCAGCATCGCCACGATCCCGGGCGTGGACACGCAGGTGGTGTACGAGCCGGCCGGAGAGGGAGCCTGGGTCGGCGGCGACTTCTACGACATCTTCCAGGCCGGAGACGGCCGCTGGTGCTTCGCACTGGGCGATGTGTGCGGGAACGGGCCGGAGGCGGCCGTCGTGACCGGGCTCGTACGGCCCTGGGTGAAGCTGCTGGCACACGAGGGATACAACGTGTCCGAGGTGCTCGACCGGCTCAACCGCATGCTCGTGGACGACGCGATGCAGGCGACCGAGGCCGCGGCGGCGGCGGTCGCGGCCGCGGCGGCGGTCGCCGACGGCGGGCCGCTGCCGGGCGAGGGCGCGCAGGTACGGTTCCTGTCGCTGCTGTTCGGGGAGCTGGTGGCGACGGACGAGGGGCCCGCCATGCGGTGCACCCTGGCCAGCGCCGGGCACCCGCTCCCGCTCCTCCTCCGCCCGGACGGCGAGGTGCGGGCGGCGGCGGCGCCGCAGGTGCTGCTGGGCGTGCTGGAGGACACGGCGTACGAGACGCAGACCTTCGACCTGGAGCCCGGCGACACGCTGCTGTGCGTGACGGACGGGGTCACGGAGCACCGTTCCGGCCGACGGCAGTTCGACGACGGCGACGGGCTGGCGGAGGCGCTGGCCGGGTGCGCGGGGCTGGGGGCGGCGGGCGTGGCGGAGCGGATCAGGCGCGCGGTGCACGAATTCGGGGACATGCCGCCGGAGGATGATCTGGCGCTGCTGGTGCTTCAGACGGTCGGGGGCGCGGGGCGGGGTGCTCCGGGGGAGCCGGTGTAGCACCGGAGGCCGCGTGGTTCGGGATGTGGTCGCGCGAAGGGGTAGTGCCTCGCAGACCCCGTCGTCCGGTGGCGGCGCCGTGGGGTGCTGCGCTCGGGGACAATGGGTCGTATGCCATCCGCACTGCCCGACGGCGAGCCCATGCCCCACGACGGGGCCCTGCCGCGTCACGCCCTGGACGGGGCCGCCGGCCGGCCGCTCGGTTTCTATCTGCACGTGCCGTACTGCGCGACCCGCTGCGGGTACTGCGACTTCAACACCTACACCGCAAGCGAGCTGCGCGGATCCGGCGGTGCTCTGGCCTCGCGGGACAACTACGCCGACACCCTCATCGAGGAGATACGGCTCGCCCGGAAGGTGCTGGGGGACGATCCGCGCCGGGTGGAGACCGTGTTCGTCGGTGGCGGTACGCCGACCCTGCTGGCGGCGGACGATCTGGGGCGGATGCTCGGCGCCATCAGGGACGAGTTCGGGCTGGCCGACGGGGCGGAGATCACCACCGAGGCCAATCCGGAGTCCGTGGATCCGCGGTACCTGGAGGAGCTGCGGCGCGGCGGCTTCAACCGGGTCTCCTTCGGGATGCAGAGCGCCCGGCAGCATGTCCTGAAGGTGCTGGACCGGACCCACACCCCGGGGCGGCCCGAGGCGTGCGTCGCCGAGGCGCGAGCCGCCGGGTTCCGCCATGTGAATCTCGACCTGATCTACGGGACACCGGGAGAGAGCGACGAGGACTGGCGGGCCTCGCTGGACTCCGCGATCGCGGCCGGGCCGGACCACGTGTCCGCGTACGCTCTGATCGTCGAGGAGGGCACGCAGCTCGCCCGCCGAATCCGGCGCGGCGAGGTGCCGATGACCGACGACGATGTGCACGCCGACCGGTATCTGATCGCCGAGGACATGCTGTCCGCCGCGGGCTTCGGCTGGTACGAGGTGTCGAACTGGGCCACGTCGGAGTCCGGGCGCTGCCGGCACAACGAGCTCTACTGGCGCGGAGCGGACTGGTGGGGCGCCGGACCGGGCGCGCACAGCCACGTCGGCGGCGTGCGCTGGTGGAACGTGAAGCATCCCGGCGCCTACGCGCAGGCCCTGACGGAGGGCCGGTCACCCGGCGCGGGGCGCGAGGTGCTGGCCGATGAGGACCGCCGGGTCGAGCGGATCCTGCTGGAGCTGCGGCTGGGCGAGGGCTGTCCGCTCACCCTGCTCGCCCCCGCGGGCGCGCGGGCCGCGGAACGAGCGCTGGCGGACGGGCTGCTGCAGTCCGGCCCCTACAAGGCGGGCCGGGCCGTGCTGACCCTGCGCGGCCGGCTCCTGGCCGACGCGGTCGTACGGGATCTGGTCGACTGACGGAGCTGCCCGCGGATGGGCCGGACGCCCGGATTCTGGCAACGCTCCGGGCGGCGGTGCGCTCGCGCCGAGATGCAGTGGCCTGTGAGGGCACGGGGAATCCTGTGATGTGAGCGACATCTGGCGGTGTTCGGCACGGTGCTGACCCACGTCATGACGGACCGACGGCGTCGACAGTTTCGAGGCCCGGGGCGTTCCGAGAGCCCGTCCCGGGAGGCCGCCCGGGACATCGCGCGGTCGATCACCGGGCGGTTCACCCGCGAAGCCATGGGCAGCATCCGCATGGACTTCGCCGCGGCCAACCCGGTGAGTCCCTGCTCGCGCATGATCCACAGTGCGGCCCGGGTACCCCGGAAGGTCGTGGTCAGGTTGAGGGCGATGCCTTTGTCCCACTCCTCGTCGGTGAGATCGACGATGGTGCTGCGTCCGCCGAAGCCGACGTTGTTGTGGACGATGTCGAGGTGGCCGTGGCCGGCGGCGACGCCGTCGAAGAGGTTGTCGATGAAGCCGGTCTCCGTCACGTCTCCCGCGACGGACTCGGCTGTCCCGCCGAATTCGGTGATCTCGGCCTCGACCTTGGAAGCACTGTCGGCGAACAGGTCATTGACGATGACATGCGCGCCGCGCCGCGCCAGCAGAAGCGCGGTCGCGCGGCCGATGCCCGAGGCGGCTCCGGTGACGATCGCCACCTTGCCCTTGAAGTCGGTCATTGCTCTTGTCCCGTCGATGGTGGTGCGAGCTACCCCTTTGGCTTGTGTGCCGGTGGACCGGCGCGGCGTGTCCCGCGATCAGGAGCACTGGCCCTGTCCGCTGGACAGGAGGTGGCGGTTGGCCCGGGCCCAGTCCCGGAAGGTGAGGGGGCGGATGCCCCACTGCTTTTCCAGGTCGTCCGCGAGGGGTGCGTGATAGCCGATCCGGCTGTCCCACAGCTGGCTGTGCACGACACCCGCAGCTATGCCCGCGTCCGTGGCCTCGGCGAGTGTGAGGCTGCGGTGGGTGTACGGGCGGCCGGTCTCCTCGCTGAGCACGGCGGCGATCTCGCCCATGGACAAGGCCTGTGAGGCCAGCTGGATGCTGTGGCGGGTGAAACGTTCCGAGTCGTCGACGGCGGCCACGGCGAAGGCGGCGATGTCGCGGGCCGCGATGTGCTGGACGCGGGCGTCGGAAGGGCGTGTGGAGTCCAGCCGGCCCGAGGTCATCCCGGGATACATGTGCCGCGCCTTGGTCCCTGCGAAGTTCTCCATGAACGCCACCGGCTGCAGGATCGTCCAGTGGCGGAACCCGGCCGCGCGTACCGTCTCCTCGATCTCCAGGCGCGCGCGGGCGTAGGGCTCGAAGCTGTATCCGGTACCGGGGTCGCCGAATCCCAGGTGCGCGGGCAGAGCTGCGACGGAGGATTGGACGAAGTGGCGCACTCCGTTCTCGCGGGCCGCCTCGATGAGCAGCCGGCCGATGCGGGCCTTTTCGGCCTCATCGGGCCCGCCCACCGGGACCGCGAAGACCGCGTCCGCTCCGTGCACCGCGCGGCGGACATCGTCGGGATCGGCGAGATCGCCGGCCATCACCTGGGCGCCGGCCTCGGCCAGCGTGCGGGCGCTCGGTTTGCCGGGATCGGTCACCAGCGCGCACACCGGGTGACCGCGCTCCAGGAGTCGGCGGGCGGTGTGGCCGCCCTGGTCGCCGTTTGCCCCGGTCACGAGAACGGTCATGCCCATGGTGTGCCTCTCAACGGATGGTCGTCTGGTGAGACACCTCGGCCCAACCCGGAACGGAAGCGACTCGATACGGTACCGTCCTAGTATGCACATGCCGCACCAACCGTCCCCCCGGCAGCGGCCCGCCGGCTCCGCGGGCCCCGCCCGCGATGCTGCCCGGGACGCCCGCATCACCGACGCCGCCCTCACCTTGCTCTCCGAGGGCGGCTACGAGGCTCTGACCATGGAGAAGACCGCCGCCCTCGCCGGGGTGGGCAAGGCCACCGTCTACCGCCGGTGGGCCACCCGCGCCGACCTGGTGGCCGACGCACTGGAAACCATCGGCTTCGCCGACCCGACCAGTGCAGAGCCCTCCAGCGAAGCCACCTCGCTGCGCGACGACCTCATCCACACGCTGATCCGCGTCACCGGATGCCTCGACCCCCAGCGCCACCGCCTGGTCACCGCCGGCCTCGAAGCGGCCCAACGCCATCCCGAACTCGCCGACTCCCTGCGCGTCCGCTTCACCGCCGCCGTCGATCAAGCCATCGCCGCGGCCGTCGCACGCGCTCACCGCAGCGGCGAAACCCTGCCCAGCCAACCGGCCGACACGATGACCACCGCCACCGTCATTGCCCTCCTGAGCTACCTGCCCGCACTCCAGGACCGGCCACTGGAGGCATGCGACTTCGAGGCCATCACCGACCGCGTCCTGCTGCCCCTCCTCAGGCGCCGGCACGAGCCGTGATCTGCGGGCCGCATGGGGCTGAGCACCGTGCCGGTCGTGGTCGCCAGTTACCAGATCCTCCTACAGCAACCACTACCGCAGCGGGCTGACGAAGCTGCTGGGCGTGCTGGACTTCCGCTCCTCCAACGACCAGCACAGGCCCGTCATGGAGGCACTGAAGCTGATCGAGCGGCACAAGGACTCCTCCAACACCTACCTGCCGCTCGGCGAGACGATCCCGCTGGAGAGGGTGGCGCGCAAGGACTGGATGGAGTTCGCGATCTTCACTCCCGACAAGGGGCCCAAGCGCGTCATGCGCACGGTGTACGAGGCGTGCGTCTTCCAGGCCCTGCGCGAGAGGCTGCGCTGCAAGGAGATCTGGGTGGTCGGCGCCGACAAGTGGCGCAACCCGACGACGACCTCCCGGATGACTTCGAGATGAGGCGCGCGGAGTACTACGACAAGCTGAACAAGCCGCGCGACGGGAAGGTCTTCACTGCCCAGCTGAAGAGCGAGATGCGCGCCGAGCTCGGCGCCCTGGACACCAAGCTGCCGAAACTCCCGTGGGTGACGATCAGCGGCAAGCACCGCAACAGGGCGATCAAGTTCACCGAGCCCGAGCCGCAGAAGGAACCGAAGAACCTGCGCAGGCTCAAGAAGGCGATCCGCAAGACGTGGGGCACCGTCGCTCTGATCGACATCCTCAAGGAAGCCGCCCTGCGCACCGGGAGAGCCCCCCATGATCCGCCGGTCCCCCGGGGACCCCGGGACCCGCCGGGCTCACGGAGCGGTGACGAAGTCGATCAGCTCCTCGACACGGCCCAGCAGAGTCGGCTCCAGATCCTTGTAGCTGCGGACCGGACCGAGGATGCGCTGCTTCCAGGCCGCCCCCGTGTTCTCCGGCCAGCCCAGGGCCCGGCACACGCCCGTCTTCCAGTCCTGTCCGCGCGGGACGGACGGCCAGCCGGGAATGCCCACCGAGGACGGCTTCACGGCCTCCCAGATGTCGATGTAGGGGTGGCCGACGACGAGCGTGTGGGCGTCCGTGACCTGCGCGGCGATCCGGGATTCTTTCGAGCCCGGCACCAAGTGGTCGACGAGGACGCCGAGGCGGGCGTCCGGGCCGGGCGAGAAGTCGCGGACGATGGCGGGCAGGTCGTCGATGCCCTCGAGGTACTCGACGACCACGCCCTCGATGCGCAGGTCGTCGCCCCAGACCCGCTCGACGAGCTCGGCGTCGTGCCGGCCCTCGACATAGATGCGCCCGGCGCGTGCGACCCTCGCGCGCGCTCCCGGGACGGCGATCGAACCGGACGCCGTACGGGCCGGGGCGCTCCCTCGCGCCTCCGCACGGGGGACGCCGGTCGCGGCCGAGGGGCGTACGAGCGTGACGACGCGCCCCTCCAGCAGAAAGCCCCGCGGCTCCATCGGGAACACCCGGTGCTTGCCGAACCGGTCCTCCAGGGTGACGGTCGGTCCCTGCGCTGTCTTCTCGCAGCGGATCACCGCGCCGCAGAAGCCGGAGCCGACCTCCTCGACGACCAGATCGGGCTCGGCGGGCACCTCGGGGGCGGGCCCCTGCTTCTTCCACGGGGGCGTGAGGTCCGGCCCGTACTCTCTGCTGCGCATTCGCCCGACAGTAGCGGCCCCCTTTCGGCTGATGCCCCCGAACCCCCGGAACGGGCCGCCGACTTACCGCAACCGATCAACTGCGGACTGGTTCGCTGCGGACTGGCTCAGCCAGAACCGATCCACCGGGGACTGGTTCGCTGCGGACTGGCTCAGCCCGAGCCGAATCCACCGGGGACCGGCTCACCGCGACCGACTCACCCCGAAGCGAAGCGGGCCGCCAGCTCCTCGCGCTGCGCCCGGACGAACCGGGCGTCCACCACGGCACCGTGCCCGGGCACGTACAGCGCGTCCTCACCGCCGAGCGCCACAAGCCGGTCCAGCGCGGCGGGCCACTGGCCCGGTACGGCATCGGGACCGGCCTGGGGCTCGCCCGACTCCTCCACCAGGTCGCCGCAGAAGACGACGCTGGGCCCGCCGTCGTGGCCGGGGACGAGCACCACGAGATCGTGACCGCTGTGCCCCGGGCCGACGTTCACCAGCACCGCCTCGCGCCCGCCACCCAGGCCGACCACCATGTCGCCGCTCACCAGATGGTCCGGCGGCACGAGCTGCTCCGCCGCCTCCGAAGCGGCGTCCGGGTCCACCCCGTGCCGCACCGCGTCCTCGCGCAGCGCCGCCCGCCTGCGGGGCCCGCCGAGCATCCGGTCCATGCCGACCGCCCCGTACACCTCCACCCCCGCGAAGGACGGAGCGCCGAGCACATGGTCGAAGTGCGGGTGGGTGAGTGCGAGATGTGTCACCCCGCGGCCGGTCAGATCCTGTGCCTGCCGGCGCAGCTCCGCGCCCTCACGCAGTGTTGCCCCGGCGTCCACCATCAGAACGCCCGACGTGCCCTGTACGAGGCCTGCCGTCGCGTCCCAGCCGGGCAGCCGGCGCCGTGCGACGCCCGGCGCGAGCTGCTCCCAGCCCGCCTCTTCCCAAGTGCGGTCCATGAGACGACGCTAGTAGCCGGGGGACCACCTTGCCGAGGGCGAGTTACCGTTGCCTGCTGCCGAGTCTCCCCACGAGGTGGGCCGCCCTTGCCCAGGTCGTACCACCCCGCCGTACACTGGCTCGGGGAAGCTGGCACTCCAATGCATCGAGTGCCAGGCAGAGCCACGGAACCACAGCTGGAGGTGTGCGCCATGCTCAGCGAACGCAGGCTCGAGGTGCTGCGCGCCATCGTCCAGGACTACGTGGGCACCGAGGAGCCGGTCGGCTCCAAGGCGCTCACGGAGCGGCACGGGCTGGGTGTCTCCCCGGCCACGGTGCGCAACGACATGGCCGTCCTCGAGGACGAGGGCTTCATCGCCCAGCCGCACACCAGCGCGGGACGTATCCCGACCGACAAGGGCTACCGCCTCTTCGTGGACAAGCTGGCGGGCGTCAAGCCGCTGTCCTCGCCGGAGCGGCGGGCGATCCAGAACTTCCTGGACGGCGCCGTCGATCTCGACGATGTCGTGGGCCGTACGGTCCGGCTGCTCGCGCAGCTGACCAGGCAGGTCGCGGTCGTCCAGTACCCCTCGCTGACGCGGTCCACCGTCCGTCACGTCGAGCTGCTGTCGCTGGCCCCGGCCCGGCTCATGCTCGTGCTGATCACGGACACCGGCCGGGTCGAGCAGCGCATGGTGGACTGCCCGGCGCCGTTCGGCGAGACCTCGCTCGCGGATCTGCGCGCGCGGCTCAACAGCCGGGTCGTGGGGCGTCGGTTCGCCGATGTGCCGCAGCTGGTGCAAGATCTTCCCGAGTCCTTCGACACGGAGGACCGGGGAACCGTCTCCACAGTTCTGGCGACACTGCTGGAGACTCTGGTCGAGGAGACCGAGGAGCGGTTGATGATCGGCGGCACCGCCAATCTCACCCGCTTCGGACACGACTTCCCGCTGACCATCCGGCCGGTGCTGGAGGCTCTTGAGGAGCAGGTGGTGCTGCTCAAGCTGCTCGGGGAGGCCAAGGACTCGGGTATGACCGTACGAATCGGGCATGAGAATGCCCATGAGGGGCTGACGTCCACATCGGTCGTCGCAGTCGGTTACGGTTCGGGAGACGAGGCAGTCGCCAAACTCGGCGTGGTCGGACCGACCCGCATGGACTACCCCGGAACGATGGGAGCGGTACGCGCAGTGGCACGTTACGTCGGACAGATCCTGGCGGAGTCGTAAGTGGCCACGGACTACTACGCCGTCCTAGGCGTGCGCCGCGACGCAGGGCAGGACGAGATCAAGAAGGCGTTCCGGCGCCTGGCTCGCGAACTGCACCCGGACGTCAATCCGGATCCGAAGACCCAGGAGCGGTTCAAGGAGATCAACGCCGCTTACGAGGTGCTGTCGGACCCGCAGAAGAAGCAGGTCTACGACCTCGGCGGCGACCCGCTGGCGGCAGGCGCGGGCGGCGGCGGCGCGGGTGGCTTCGGCGCCGGCTTCGGCAACTTCTCCGACATCATGGACGCCTTCTTCGGAACCGCCTCGCAGCGCGGGCCGAGGTCCCGTACGCGGCGCGGCCAGGACGCGATGATCCGGCTCGACATCGAGCTGGACGAGGCCGCGTTCGGCACGACCAAGGACATCCAGGTCGACACCGCGATCGTCTGCACGACGTGCAGCGGCGAGGGTGCGGCGCCGGGAACCTCCGCGCAGACCTGTGACATGTGCCGTGGCCGTGGCGAGGTGTCGCAGGTGACGCGGTCCTTCCTGGGCCAGGTCATGACCTCGCGGCCGTGTCCGCAGTGCCAGGGCTTCGGCACGGTCGTGCCGACCCCGTGCCACGAGTGCGCGGGTGACGGACGCGTACGGTCCCGCCGCACGCTGACCGTCAAGATCCCGGCAGGTGTGGACAACGGCACCCGTATCCAGCTCGCGGGCGAGGGCGAGGTCGGCCCGGGCGGCGGCCCGGCCGGCGACCTGTACGTCGAGATCCACGAGCTTCCGCACCCGGTCTTCCAGCGGCGCGGAGACGATCTGCACTGCACGGTGACCATCCCGATGACGGCGGCGGCTCTCGGCACGCAGTGCCCGCTGGAGACGCTGGACGGGCTCGAGGAGGTCGACATCCGGCCCGGCACCCAGTCCGGACAGTCGATCCCGCTCCACCAGCGCGGCGTCACGCACTTGCGGGGCGGCGGGCGCGGTGACCTGATCGTGCACGTCGAGGTCCAGACGCCGTCGAAGCTCGACCCGGCTCAGGAGGACCTGATGCGGCAACTGGCCAAGCTGCGCGGCGAGGAGCGGCCGGCCGGCCACTTCCAGCCGGGACAGCAGGGACTGTTCTCCCGCTTGAAGGACGCGTTCAACGGTCGTTGACCGGGTCGGTCGTCCGGTTGGCCGGGGCGTTCGGTCCGGCGGCCGGTCCGGTCGCCGGTGCGCGGGACGGTCCTCCGGGGATGCGTTCGACGGTCGTTGATCGTTCTGTTGATCCCGCCGCCGGTGCGCCGTCGGCTCGTCGCTGCTCCGCCGCCGGTCCCGGTCCGCCGGTCCCGCCCTGGTCCGGCCGCTGTGCTCGCCGGGCAGGCATACGGCCCCATTCGGTGCCATCCGGAGGGCGTGACACCATGTGGTCATGCCCTCCGCGCTCACCGAGTTCTCCCCGTACCCGATCGTGCAGGCCCCGATGGCCGGTGGCGGCTCCTGCCCCGAGCTGGCCGCCGCCGTGTGCGAGGCGGGCGGCCTCGGGTTCCTGGCCGCCGGTTACAAGACGCCGGAGGCCATGTACCAGGAGGTCAAACGGCTGCGGGGGATGACCGTCCGCTCCTTCGGCGTGAACCTCTTCATGCCCCAGCCCTCGACCGCCGACCAGGGCGCCATCGCGGTGTACCGCGAGCAGCTGGCGGGCGAGGCGAACTGGTACGAGACGCCGCTCGGTGACACCGACGGCACCCTGGACGACGCGTACGAGGGCAAGCTCGCGATCCTCCTCGACGACCCGGTGCCGGTCGTCTCCTTCACCTTCGGCTGCCCGTCCCGCCACGTCTTCGACGCTTTCGCGAAGGTCGGCACCCGGACCGTGGTCACCGTCACCACCCCCGCCGAGGCGCAGGCCGCCCAGTGGTCGGGCGCGGACGCCGTCTGCGTCCAGGGCATCGAGGCCGGCGGCCACCAGGGCACCCACCACGACGACCCGCACGCCGACGGCACCGGTACCGGTGTGGGACTGCTGACGCTCATCGCGCAGGTCCGCGAGGTCGTCAACCTGCCGATCATCGCGGCGGGCGGGCTGATGCGCGGGGCGCAGATCGCCGGCGTACTGGCCGCGGGAGCGATCTCCGCCCAGCTCGGTACGGCCTTCCTCGTCTGCCCCGAATCCGGCGCCAACGCGCTGCACAAGCGGGCCATGACCGACCCGCTGTTCCCCGGCACCGAGCTGACCAGGGCTTTCTCCGGCCGCCCGGCGCGCGGGCTGGTCAACCGGTTCATCCGCGAACACGGCCCGTACGCCCCCGCCGCTTATCCGCAGATCCACTACATGACCGCGGCGCTGCGCAAGGCCGCGGCCGCCGCCGGCGACCCGCAGGGCATGGCGCTGTGGGCGGGCCAGGGCCACCGGATGGCGCGCGAGCTGCCCGCCGGAGAGCTGGTCGAGGTCCTGGCGCAGGAACTGGACGCGGCGCGGGCGTCGTTGACGCTCGGGACGGTGTCGTGACCGCGCCGGTCTTCCTCGTCGACAGCGACCTGCTGCGCGGCACGACGATCATCCTGGACGGCCCCGAGGGCCGGCACGCGGTGTCCGTACGGAGGCTGCGAGCCGGTGAGGAGATCCTGCTGACCGACGGCGCGGGCAGCGGGGCATACGGCACCGTGACCGCTGTCGAGGGCAAGGACCGGCTGGAGGTCGCCGTCTCCGAGCTGCGTACGGAGCCCGAGCCGCGGCCCCGCATCACCGTCGTCCAGGCACTGCCCAAGGGCGACCGCGGCGAACTGGCCGTCGAGACCATGACGGAGACCGGTGTCGACGCCGTCGTCCCCTGGTCGGCCGCGCGGTGCGTCACGCAGTGGAAGGGCGAGCGCGGCGAGAAGGCGCTGCGGAAGTGGCGGGCCACCGCCCGAGAGGCGGGCAAGCAGTCCCGCCGCCTCCGATTCCCCGCGGTCACCGATCTGATGACGACCCGTCAGGTGGCCGCTCTGCTGGCGGACGCGGCGTTTGCGGCCGTACTCCACGAGGAAGGCAGCGAGCCGCTGGCCGCCGCGGAACTCCCCACAGAGGGAGACATCGTGCTGGTCGTGGGCCCCGAAGGGGGAGTCGGACCGGAGGAGTTGGCGACCTTCGCCGAGGCCGGCGCGAAGCCGTACCGGCTCGGCCCGACCGTACTGCGCACCTCCACCGCCGGGACGGCGGCGACGGCTCTGCTGCTGGGCCGCACGGGCCGCTGGGCCTGACCGGCGCGTGGTGCCCGTGCTCTGCCCGGCCGAATTGCGTGGCCGGACTGCGGGCGGCGCCCGCTGCGTGGCTCGGGGACCGGCCGTGTGGCTTGGGGGACTACGGCGTGGCTCACAGGACAGGCGGCGTGGCTGGCGGGACGGCGGCGTGGCTCGGGGACCGGCCGCGCTCGGGGACTACGGCGTGGCTCACAGGACAGGCGGCGTAGCTCGCAGGCCGCTCGCGGGACCACGACTGAGCGGCTCGCCGAACCGGAACCGGCGCCGCCGTGGTCACCGACCGTATGTCGATCTCCAACTGACCGGATTCGCTGGTAGGGACATCGGTACGTGATTAGGGTTGCGGACGTGACGCAGCCTTCGTACCTCCGGTTTCCGCATGTCCACGGCGAGTTGATCGCCTTCACCGCCGAGGACGACGTCTGGGCGGCGCCCCTCGACGGCGGCCGTGCCTGGCGGGTCAGCGCCGACAACATGCCCGTATCGTCCCCGCGGATCTCGCCGGACGGCGAGCACATCGCCTGGACCTCCACCCGTGACGGCGCCCCCGAGGTGCACATCGCCCCGGTCGACGGCGGCCGCTCCACGCGGCTGACGTACTGGGGCAGTTGGAAGACCGCCGTCCGCGGCTGGACCCCCCAGGGCGAGGTGCTGGCGATCAGTACCTACGGGCAGGCGTCCCTGCGCCGTACCTGGGCGCGGGCCGTTCCGCTGGACGGCGGCCCGGCCCGTACGCTCCCCTACGGCCCCGTCGGCGACGTGGCGTACGGCCCCGGAGGAGCCGTACTGCTGCTGTCGGCCACCATGGGACGCGAGGCCGCCGCGTGGAAGCGCTACCGGGGCGGCACGGCGGGCAAGTTGTGGATCGACCGGGACGGCGTGGGAAGCCCTCCGACGGAGGCCGGGGGAGCGTTCCAGCGCCTGCACGCGGACCTCGACGGCAATATCGAGTGCCCCCTGTGGGTGGGGGAGCGGTTGGCGTTCCTCTCCGACCACGAAGGGGTCGGCGCGGTCTACTCCTCCCTCCCCGACGGCTCCGACCTGCGCCGCCACACCCCCGTGGGAGACGGGGAGTCCGGGGGAGGCTTCTACGCCCGTCACGCGGCCACCGACGGCCGCCGCGTCGTGTACTCCTCCGCCGGTGAACTCTGGCTGCTCGATGACCTGGAGGGCGCCGAGCCGCGCCGCCTCGAGATCCGCCTCGGCGGTCAGCGCACCGACCTTCAGCCGCACCCGGTGCGCGCCTCCGCGTACCTCGGCGACGCCGGCCCCGACCACACCGGCCGCGGCAGCGCCGTCGAGGTCCGCGGCAGCATCCACTGGATCACCCACCGCGAAGGCCCCGCCCGCGCGCTCGCCGCCGAGCCGGGCGTACGGGCCCGGCTGCCCCGCACCTTCCTCGACGGACGCGGGCGGTCGTCCGGCGCGGCCGAGCATGTCGTCTGGGTCACCGACGCCGAGGGCGAGGACGCCCTCGAGTTCGCCCCCGCGGGCGGTGCGGCACCGGGCGCGGCCCCGCGCCGGCTCGCGGCCGGGCGGCTCGGCCGGGTCCTCGACCTCGCCATGGCCCCCGACGGGAGCCGCGCCGCCGTCGCCTCGCACGACGGCCGCGTCCTGCTCATCGAGCGCTCCTCGGGCGAGGTCCGCGAGGTGGCCCGCAGCGAGTACGGCGACGCCGACGGCCTGGTCTTCTCACCCGATTCCGGCTGGCTCGCCTGGTCCCACCCCGGCCCCGGCCCGCTGCGCCAGCTGAAGATCGCCAACACCACGGACCTGTCCGTCTCCGACGCCACCCCGCTGCGATTCAACGACTTCTCACCCGCCTTCACCGCCGACGGCAAGCATCTCGCCTTCCTCTCCGAGCGGGCCTTCGACCCGGTCTACGACGTCCACGTCTTCGACCTGGCGTTCGTGGGTGCCTGCCGCCCGCACCTGGTGACCCTCGCCGCCACCACGCCCTCGCCCTTCGGTCCGCAGCGGCACGGCCGCGCCGTCCACGACGACAAGTCCGACCGCGACGGCGAAGGCCGCGACGGCGATGACCAGACGGCCCCCGCCACCCGTATCGACCTCGACGGACTCGCCGACCGCACGGTGCCCTTCCCGGTCGAGGCCGCTCGCTACTCCACGCTGCGTGCCGCGGAGAACGGCGTGCTGTGGCTGCGGCACCCGCTGCGTGGCGTGCTCGGGTCCGCCCTGGCCGGCCCCGACACGGACGGCCCGACCACCTCGCTGGAGCGTTACGACCTCGCGCAGCGCAAGGCCGAGGAACTCGCCGGGGACGCCGACGACTTCGTGGTCAGCGGCGACGGCAAGAAGGTGCTGCTGTCGGTGAACGGCAAGCTGCGGGTCGTTCCGGCGGACAGCAAGTCCTCCGACGGCGACGACGAGGACAGCGACGACAGCATCACCGTCGACCTGTCCCGTATCCGGCTGACCGTCGACCCGGCCGCCGAATGGCAGCAGATGTACGCCGAGGCCGGGCGTCTGATGCGGGACAACTTCTGGCGGCCGGACCTCGGCGGCACGGACTGGGACGCCGTCCTCGACCGCTACCGTCCCGTCCTCGCCCGCGCGGCCACCCATGACGACCTCGTGGACCTGCTGTGGGAGGTCCAGGGCGAACTGGGCACCTCGCACGCGTACGTCGCCCCGCCCGGCGGGCCCGGCGACGCCCAGCACCGCCAGGGGCTGCTCGGCGCCGACATCGTCCGCGACGGCGACGCCGACGGCGCCGACGGGGCGGGGGAGGGAACCGGGCTGTGGCGTATCGAACGGATCCTTCCCTCCGAGACCTCCGACCCGCACGCCCGCTCCCCACTGGCCGCGCCGGGCGTGGCCGTACGCCCGGGGGACGCGATCGTGGCCGTGGACGGCCACCGGGTGGACCCCGTCGCCGGGCCGGGCCCGCTGCTGGTCGGCGCGGCCGGCAAGCCCGTCGAGCTGACGATCGCCCCGGCCGGGGGCGGCGACCCGAGGCACGCCGTCGTCGTGCCGATCGCCGACGAGGAGCCGCTGCGCTACCACGCGTGGGTCACCGACCGGCGCCGCTATGTGCACGAGCAGTCCGGCGGGCGGCTGGGCTACCTGCATGTGCCCGACATGGTCGGCTCCGGCTGGGCGCAACTGCACCGGGACCTGCGTGTGGAGGTGGCCCGCGAGGGCCTGGTCGTGGACGTCCGGGAGAACCGCGGCGGCCACACCTCGCAGCTCGTTGTCGAAAAGCTGGCCCGCCGGATCGTCGGCTGGGACCTGCCGCGCGGGATGCGGCCGATGAGCTACCCGCAGGACGCGCCGCGCGGCCCGGTCGTCGCCGTCGCCGACGAGTTCTCCGGCTCGGACGGCGACATCGTCAACGCGGCGATCAAGGCTCTCGGCATCGGCCCGGTCGTCGGTACGCGCACCTGGGGCGGCGTGGTCGGGATCGATCACCGGTACGACCTCGTCGACGGCACCTCCGTCACCCAGCCCAAGTACGCGTTCTGGCTGGAGGGCTACGGCTGGGGGGTGGAGAACTACGGCGTGGACCCGGACGTCGAGGTCGTCCAGACCCCCCAGGACTGGGCTGCCGGCCGCGACCCCCAACTCGACGAGGCGATCCGCATCGCGCTGGCGGCCCTCGCGGAGAACCCGGCAAAGACCCCGCCGTCCCTCCCCTGACCGCTCGTAGGGGGCGACGCGGAGCCCCGCGTGCGCCGGGCGGCGGCCGGTTCCGGAAC
>NZ_JBEXKU010000121.1:0-17283 GCF_040609575.1 Streptomyces sp. NPDC004647
GCTTCTTGTCGCCCAGCGCGGCCCGCAGCACATCCATGTCCCGGGCGGACTCGACCGTCGAGACATGGTCGGGGTCGGCTCCCACCCCGTGCACCGAGTGGTCGGTGCACGATCTCGTGAACCACATCGTCGGCGAGCACCTCTGGGCCCCGCTGCTCCTGGCCGGCGCGACGGTCGCCGAGGTCGGCGACCGGTTCGACGGCGATGTGCTCGGGAACGACCCGGTGAAGGCCTGGGACCGGGCCCAGAGGGAGTCGAACGCGGCCTTCCACCGGCCGGGCGCGCTCGATATCGATGTGCACACCAGCGGCGGTATGACGCCCGGGGTCGAGTACGCCTGGCAGATGACCTCCGATCTCGCCGTGCACGCCTGGGACCTGGCCCGCGGCATCGGGGCCGACGACACGCTGGACGAGGAACTCGCCTCCTCGGTGTACGCCTACATCGAGCCCGAGGTCGACAGCTGGCAGGGCATCGGGGTCTTCGCCCCTCCGGTGAAGATCGCCGACTCCGCGCGTACCCAGGACCGGCTCGTCGCCCTGCTCGGCCGCCGTCCGTGAGCCGCGTCGGCGGCACCGCTCGCGTCGGCCCGACCGGCCGGCCGAGTGGCCCGAACTCCCCGTCTGCCATGGGGAAATGCAGCCGCAGCTGAAACCGCGGTCCGTCGTGCCGCCGAGGGCCCGGAGGGCGAGCCCGGCGCACATATCCGGCACTTACCCGGCACTTATCCGGCACTGCTTTTGAACACCCCGCCTACCACGGTCCGTACATAGCGCCGTCAGAGGCGCGCATCCGCGCCGGACGGAAGCGGACTGCAGGAGTGGACATGAGGAAGTGGCAGAGCGCCTCGATTGCGGTGACCGCTGCGGCGATCATGCTGACGACGGCGTGCGGCGCGGAGAAGAGCGCATCACAGTCGGCCGCGGCGCAGCCGGCGGGCCAGGCCGATGCCGCGTACGGGGACAAGGGCGGTTACGGCGGCGCGGCGCCGCAGGGCGGCGGGCAGGGCAAGCCCAAATCCCCGGGCCAGCTGACGATCAGCGACGACAAGAAACTCGGCCCCGTACTGACCGACAGCGAGGGGTTCACCCTCTACCGCTTCGACAAGGACACCCCCGAGCCCCCGACGTCCAGCTGTGACGGAGACTGCGCCACCACCTGGCCTCCCGTACCCGCCGCCGATGTGTCCTCGACCGCCGGGATCGACGCCTCACTGCTGGGCGAGGTCACGCGCGCCGACGGCACACAGCAACTGACCGTCGGCGGCTGGCCGATGTACCGCTACTCCAAGGACAAAAAGGCGTGGCAGGTCAAGGGCGAGGGTGTGGGCGGCACATGGTTCGCCTCCGCGCCGGACGGCAAGAAGGCGTCGGCCGACGGCGCTGCCGAGGAGGGCGCAGAGGCGGGTTCCGGCGCCGGCTCGGGCGCAGACCCGGGCGCAGACCCGGGCGCCGGCCCGGGTGCCGGCGGCGGCGATTCCGGTTCCGCCGGGGCCGGGCAGCTGCCGGCGCTGTCGGCGGTCGACAACCCGGAGCTGGGCGAGATCATCCGGGACGGCAAGGGCCGCACCCTCTACCGGTTCGACAAGGACTCGGCCTGGCCGATGAAGACCAACTGCACCGGCCCGTGCCTCGACACCTGGAAGCCCGTCAAGCCCGTCGACAAGTCCGGTGTCGAGGGCATCGACCCGAAGCTGCTCACCAACTTCACGCGCCCCGACGGCACCGAGCAGCTGTCGATCGACTGCGTGCTGCTGTACACGTACACCGGCGACGAGAAGCCCGGGGACACCAATGGCCAGGGCGTCGGCGGGGCCTGGTTCGCGGTCTCGCCGGAGGGCAAGAAGGTCGGCGATACCGAGGGCTGACCGGTTCGTAAGAGAACGGGCTGACCGTTTCGGAAGGGAACACGAGCTGTGCGGCGGAGGGGCCGGTGACCTGGGGTCGCCGGCCCCTCCGCCGTTCCTTTCCCTGCCTCGTCCTTCGAAATACTGAGCGAAAAGTGACAGGGTTGCGCGAATGGACAGCCGGACCCTCGGCGCGCCGTCCCAGCGGCCCGCCGGCCCGGGAGGGCGAGATGGCTGACCGGGGTACGTACCCGGCCACCACGGCTACCCTGCTGATGTTCACCGACGGGCTCGTCGAGCAGCCCGGCAAGGGTCTGGACGACGGGCTGCGGCTGCTGACCCAGGCTCTGACCGGCGGCCCGCACCATGTCGAGGAGCTCGCCGACCACCTGGGCACGGCGATGGGGGAGCGGACCGGGGGCGACGACATGGCGATGCTCCTGCTGCGCCGGGAGGGCTTCGCCGTCCCCGAGGTCCGCCGCCGGATCCAGCAGCGCATCGTCCCCACGGACCCGCAAGGGCTGGCCCGGGCACGGCACACGATCAGCGAGGCCGTACGGTCCTGGGCGGTACGCGGGCGTGCGGAGGAGGTGGAGCTGGTCGCCGACGAGCTCATCACCAACGCCCTGCTGCACACCGACGGGGGAGCGGTGGTCACCGTCCGCATGCTCGGGGCGCGCAGTCCCGGCTGAGGGTCGAGGTGCAGGACACGTCCAGCGCCTGTCCCCGGGCCGCGAGCCCGGGGAGTCGGGGGAGTCGGGGGTGTCGGGGCGTGGACTGCTGCTGGTGGACCGGCTGGCCGACATCTGGGGTGTGGAGTCGCAGGGGACCGGCAACACCGTGTGGAGCGAGTTCATCTGCCAGGACGGGCCCGACCGTTCCGGTGAGGGAGAGCCCGGTGGCCCCGGTGCCGCCTGATGTGCACCGCACGGCGGTCGGAACGTGCGAGGGCGTGCGGGCGTCCGGCTCCCCGCGTGAACGGAACGCTCCCAGGTCCACGGACGCGCCCAGGTCTGCCGCACACACCGTGGCCCGGCGCCGCCCTGCCCCGCCGTACGCGCCGCCCGCCGTACGCGCCGCCCGCCGTACGTGCCGTACGCGCCGCCAAGCGCCGCCAGCGCCGCACCCGGCCCCCGAACGGCCGGGCGCGGCGGTGCGGCGGTGTGGTGGTGTGGCGGTCCGGCGTGCGGGTCAGAGCTTGCGGTACATCCGCGCGTCGTCGGTCGCCGAGATCACCAGGTCGAGGCCTGCTCCGGCCGAGGCCGTCACCAGCGCCGCCACCGCGCCCTCGAGGAACGGTGCGTCCGCGATGCGGACCGTGTCCGGCAGGGCACCCTCCCCCGTCTCGGCCAGCAGCGCCTTCACAGTCAGCACGGCGCTGCCCATGTCGCAGAGCACGACGACGCCGCGCCCCGCGTCCACGTGCTTGATCGCCTTGCGGATCAGCGTGGCACTCGTGCCGATGCCGCCGCCCTCCACGCCGCCCGCCGTGGCGACCGGTGCCGGGACCCCCGACCCGACCAGAGCCAGGGCCAGGTCGGCAGTGGCTATGGCCACCTCGTGGCTGTGCGAGACCAGGACCACGCCGACACGCGGCTCGGACTCCGCGCCGGGCCCGGTCCGTGGCTGGGTCGGCGACTGGGGCTCGGACCGGGACTGCGAGGCGGACTGCGACGGGGTCTCCGAAGGCGACTGTGCAGCGGACGGCGACGCCGGCTGCCCGGACGCCGGATCCGCGCTCTCCTGCTCTGCCGCTCCCCGCGCCCCGTCCTTCGGGTCCGACGCCTGTGACAGCTCGGGGTCGGTCACCTCGTACAACGCGGTGACCAGCAGCGCGGACGAGGTGGCCCCCGGGTCCTTGTGGCCGATGCTCCGCTCGCCCAGATAGCTGGCCCGGCCGCGGCGCGCCTGCATCGGAATAGTCGATTCCGCACCCTCCCGCGCGGCCTGCGCGGCCGCCGCCAGAGCCTCCGCGACCCCCGCCCCGCCCGCCAGGGCGGCGCTGTACGCCTCGGCAGCGGGGGCCAGTGCGTCGACCATCGTCTTGTCCCCGGGATTGGAGTCCCCGAGCCGGCGTACGCCGGCCACCGCCGCTGCCAGCGCTTCGCCGAGCGCTTCGGGGCGTACGGGATCCTGGTCGCCCAGCGTGCGGCCCGCACGGCGCAGCACCGTGCCGTACAGCGGCCCGGACGCGCCGCCGACCGTATTGGTCAGATGGGTGCCGAACGCCCGCAGCAGCTCACCCGGTGTGACGGGCTGCTCCGTGGCCACGAACGCCGAGGCCGAGGTGAATCCGCGCTTGAGGTTGGCACCGTGGTCCGCGTCGCCGATGGCGGAGTCGAGGTCCGTCAGGTAGTCGGCCTCCTGGCTGATCACAGCGGTGGCGCGGTCGAGCCAGCGGCGGAAGAAAGCGGTGTCGAGCGCGGCGTCGGGGCCCTGGGGCACTGTCATGGGCGGAGTACTCCTCGGCTCGGAGCGGGTGCGGGCGTACGGCCTGCGCCGTGGCGGGCCGTTCGCAACCAGTCTGCTCCCACCGCGCCGATCGGGCGCCAGCGGGGGCGTCCCGGATCGGAAAAGCATCGGAAAAGCAGCAGTCCATGACGGAGCGGACGGCACGCGAGCAATCCGTATGCACCAGGTGTGAAGATCTTGGTTCCGGAGACTCGCCAGCCCGGAGAGGTGATCGCAATGGCGGGCGTCAGCATGCCGGCCGGGGCGGGTGAACGGCTTCTGGAAGAGCTGGTGGCCCAGACTCATCAGGCCGCCCCGATGGACCTGCCCGACGTCGCGTCCCGGTACGCGAAAGCCCTGGGCATGCAGCGGGCCACCCTCTACCTGGTCGACATCCAGCAGCGGCTGCTGGTGCCGCTGACCGGCCGGGAGGAGTCCCTGGGCGTCGACTCCTCGCTCGCGGGCTGGGCGTACCGCACGCTCTCCCTGCGGGTGGCCGAGGAAGGGTCCGGCGAGCTGATCGTCTGGCTGCCGCTGGTCGACGGAGCGGAGCGGCTGGGCGTACTGGAGGTCCGTACGCCCGCGCTGGACGGGCTGAAGCTCTGGCGCCTGCGGACGCTGGCCGCGCTCCTTGCCATGGCCGTCACCTCCAAGCGCGCCTCCAGCGACACCCTGGCGCGGCAGGCCCGCACCGAGGCGATGCAACTGCCCGCCGAGATGCTGCGCGCGTTCCTCCCGCCCCGCACCATCGGAAGCGACCGGGCGATCTCGACGGCTGTCCTGGAGCCCGCCTACGAACTGGGCGGGGACGCCTTCGACCACTCCTTCACCAAGGACCACCTGTACGCGAGCATCCTCGATGCCATGGGCCACGACCTGGCGTCCGGCCTGGCCACCTCCGTGGCCATGGCGGGCTGCCGGAACGCCCGGCGCACCGGCGCCGATCTGCTGGGGCTCGTCGCGGGCGTCGACGAGGCGCTGGCACAGTGGCTGCCCGACCAGTTCTGCACCGGGGTCTTCGTGCAGCTGGATGTGGAGAGCGGCATGATGCGGTGGTGCAACTGCGGCCATCCGACGCCGCTGCTCATCCGCGAACACCGCCTCGTCGACAGGGCTCTGGAGTGTTCCGCCGAGCCTCCGATGGGTCTGCCCGCCAGCCTCGCCGGTGAGCCGCGGAGCGTGCACGAGACCATCCTGGAGCCGGGGGACCGGGTGCTGCTCTACACGGACGGCGTCGTCGAGGCACGCAGCGAGGACGGCGAGCAGTTCGGCCTGGAGCGGTTCACCGACCACATCATCCGGGCGACCGCGGCCGGAGCACGCGCGCCGGAGGTGCTGCGCCTGCTCATCCACGACATTCTCGACCACCAGGACAGCGACCTCAGCGATGACGCCACGATCCTGCTGCTCGAATGGCGCCCGCCCGGACCGCTGACCGGGCCGGACGGGCGCACTCCGGGGGGTGCCGAGGGCTGGTCGGGCCCCGGCGGCCCCGGAACGATCCAGGGCGCTGCCGAACCCCGCCCTAGTTGATCGCCTTGATCAGCTCTCCGTTCGTGGTGTCCCCGCTGAGTTCCCAGAAGAACGTGCCGCCGAGGTTCTGCTGGTTCTTGTAGGTCATCTTCCCGGCGATGGTGGACGGAGTGTCGTAGCTCCACCACTGGTTGCCGCAGTGCCCGTACGCGGTTCCGGCGACCGTGCCGTTCACCGGGCACTTGCTCTTGAGGACCTTGTAGTCGTCGATACCGGCCTCATAGGTGCCGGTGGCCGCGCCCGTTGCCGTGCCGCCGGGCTCCTTCTGCGTCACACCGGTCCAGCCGCGGCCGTAGAAGCCGATGCCCAGCAGCAGCTTCTGGGACGGGATGCCCAGCGACTTCAACTTGCTGATCGCGGCATCGGTGTTGAAGCCCTGCTGCGGGATGCCGGAGTACGAGGTGAGGGGCGAGTGCGGGGCGGTCGGGCCTTGCGCCGCCCAGGCACCGAAGAAGTCGTACGTCATCGGGTTGTACCAGTCGACGTAGGTCGCGGCGCCCGCGTAGTTCGCTGCGTCGATCTTGCCGCCGGAGGAAGCGTCGGCGGTGATCGCCGCGGTCACCAGGTTGTTGCTGCCGAACTTCGAACGCATCGCGGACATCAGGTTCTTGAAGGCGTCCTTGCCGCTGGTGTCGCAGGACAGGCCGCAGGCGTTGGGGTACTCCCAGTCGATGTCGATCCCGTCGAAGACATCGGCCCAGCGCGGGTCCTCGACGAGGTCGTAGCAGGACTGCGCGAAGGCGGCGGGGTTGCGGGCCGCCTCACCGAAGCCGCCCGACCAGGTCCAACCGCCGAACGACCACAGCACCTTGAGGTTGGGGTGCATCTTCTTCAGCTTGCGCAGCTGGTTGAAGTTGCCGCGCAGCGCGCCGCTGTCCCAGGTGTCGGCCTTGCCGTCCACGCTGGCGCCCGCGTCGTAGAACTTGTCGTAGTCGGCGTAGGCGTCGCCGATCTGGCACTTGCCTCCGGTGACATTGCCGAAGGCGTAGTTGATGTGCGTCAACTTGGCCGCCGAGCCGGACGTCTCGATGTTCTTGACGTGGTAATTGCGCTGGTAGACGCTCCAGTCGGTGAAGTAGCCGATCACCTTGGAGCCCGCCGCGGCCTTCGTGGCCGGGGCTTTCGCGGGGGTTTTCGCCGGGGCGGTTGCCCCGGACTGGCCCGCCGCAGCGGGGACTGCCATCAGCGTGGCGGCGAGCACCGCGCAGCACAGGGCGGCGAGCGCTATGAGCAACGCGCGTGGGCGGAGGGGGAATTGGTCCGGTCCGAGCATGAGTTCTCCTCTGGGTGGGGAGAGCGTGGGGACGTGCCGCGACCTGCATGTCGTTTTGACATGGACGCGTAGAGCGTTGCTGGAACCGTAGAAGGACTAGACCATTGCGTCAATGGTTCGTACCAATCTCGGAATCGGTGCACATGCCACCGGTTCGCCCGTGACGCGGGGCAGCCGATCGGGCATACTCAACGCGCCACAGCCGCTGGTCAGCCCCCTTCGCGACCCGGAGAGGGAGCATCGGCTCAGAGTCATGTCCCGGCGACGCCGCCCGACCCCGGCGCGCGGCCGCCGCGGCCCCCGACAGGGAGGAGAGCGCCGCCATGTCCGACCGCGCCCCACAGCCGGTGGAACGCCAACTGCCCACCGAAGAGGCCCGGGACCTGCTTGCGCTCGTCCGCGAGCTCGCCCAGCGGGAGATCGCTCCAACGGCGGCCGGAGAGGAGGACGCCGGCCACTTCCCCCGCGAGGTCTTCGCGCTGCTGTCCCGGTCGGGGCTGCTCGGCCTGGTGTACGACGAGGAGTACGGCGGCGGCGACCAGCCGTACGAGGTCTACCTCCAGGTCCTCGAAGAGCTCGCCTCGGCCCGGCTCACCGTCGGCCTCGGCGTCAGCGTCCACACCCTGGCCTGCCACGCTCTCGCCGCCTTCGGCACCAAGGAGCAGCGCGCCGAGTACCTTCCGGCCATGCTCGGCGGCGGCCTCCTGGGCGCGTACTGCCTCTCCGAGCCCAGCTCCGGATCCGATGCCGCGTCCTTGCGCACCCGCGCCGTACGCGACGGCGACGACTGGGTCATCACCGGCACCAAGGCGTGGATCACCCACGGCGGCATCGCCGACTTCTACACCGTTCTCGCGCGCACGGGCGGCGAGGGTGCCCGCGGCATCACCGCCTTCCTCGTCCCCGGCGATGCCCCCGGCCTGTCCGCCGCCGCCCCCGAGCACAAGATGGGGATGAAGGGCTCACCCACCGCCCAGGTCCACTTCGACGGGGTGCGGGTGCCCGACACGAGACGCCTCGGTGAGGAGGGTCAGGGCTTCGCGGTCGCCCTCTCCGCCCTCGACTCCGGCCGTCTCGGCATCGCGGCCTGCGCGACCGGTGTCGCCCAGGCGGCCCTCGACGAGGCGCTGTCGTACACGGCGGGGCGGCAGCAGTTCGGCCGTCCGATCGCCGACTTCCAGGGGCTGCGCTTCATGATCGCGGACATGGCGACGCAGATCGAGGCGGGCCGGGCCCTGTATCTCGCCGCCGCGCGGCTGCGGGACGCGGGCAAGCCCTTCTCCAAGGAAGCGGCGATGGCCAAGCTCTTCTGCACCGACAGCGCGATGCGGGTGACGACGGACGCGGTCCAACTCCTCGGCGGCTACGGCTACACCGCGGACTTCCCGGTCGAGCGCTTCATGCGCGAGGCGAAGGTCCTCCAGATCGTGGAGGGCACCAACCAGATCCAGCGCATGGTCGTGGCCCGTCATCTCGCGGGCCCCGAATCCCGCTAGGGACGACAGGACCGGCAGGACGCGAGGGCGGTTCCCGTACGACCCGGGGAACCGCCCTCGCGTCCGTGCGGTGCGACGGCGGCCGGACGGGCCGGAGGCGACGAGGTGCCCCCGGCAGGACGGGCCGCGGAAACCCTTGGCGGGCCTGGCCGACCCATGTCGCCGTCCGCGGCACGGCGCGAGAGCCCGCGGTGGGTGGCTGATGGATGCGGACTGCCCACGGCCTGCGGGAGCCCTCGGAGCGGGGCGGCCGGACGCTCCGACGGCGCGGCGGATGTGCGGTGCCCGGGGCGCTCCTACGGCTCCGCCGTGGGCGTCCCGGACCGGACGGAGCCCGGGGGAGCGCCACGGGCCGTGCCGGATGCGTCGGAGAGGACCGGTCGAAACAGGTCTAGGGGCGGCGCACCAACTGTGTCACCCGCATCGGCCGCGATCCCGGGCCGTCCACGTGGGAGAACGGCTGCGTACGCCAGTCCAGGCTCTCCGGCAGCGTCAGCAGCAGCGCGACGTCCTGCTCCTGCGCGGCGAGCGAATCGTCGGCGGGTGTCGTCTCGGCGACCCCCCGCCCCGTCCCGGGGCAGACGGTGAGGCCGAACGGATTCCACGCCGTCGGGCACAGCGCGTGCTCGGGCAGCACGTCCTCGTCCGCCAGCAGCGCGATCGGCCGCGCGCAGTCCGGGCAGAGCACCCGGAACATCTCGTAGGTCTCGTAAATACTGTCCTCGTCGCTCTCGTCCGCCGTCTCGACGCCGTCCGGCTCGAGAACTGTGCCTGCGGGCACGGGCGTTGTGCGATCGGTGCGACTGGGGCGCTTCAGGCTGCGCATGGTTCTTCTCCCCCTCGGGTGGGCCGGCGAGGCGCTGTGGCCTCGACCACAGCAAGCATTTCCCGGAGCGCCCCGCAGGTAATCGCGGCACTCCGGCGGACACGGCCCGGAGGCTGTGGCGTTCGTCACATACGGCTCGCAGTTGCCCGTCCTGGGCTGTCGCCCGCTGTGCCGGTTCGCCTCGGGAGCAGTAGGTTGATCCGCTGTGGAGGAATTGGACCGGCAGATCGTTGAATTGCTCGTCAAGGACGGGCGCATGAGCTACACCGACCTGGGCAAGGCCACCGGCCTGTCCACTTCGGCGGTGCATCAGCGCGTCCGCCGTCTGGAGCAGCGCGGTGTCGTGCGCGGCTACGCGGCCGTCGTTGACCCCGGAGCCGTCGGCCTGCCGCTCACGGCCTTCATCTCGGTGAAACCCTTCGACCCGAGCGCCCCCGACGACATCGCGGACCGGCTGGCCGACATCCCCGAGATCGAGGCATGCCACAGCGTCGCGGGCGATGAGAACTACATCCTCAAGGTGCGTGTCGCGACACCGCTGGAGCTGGAGCACCTCCTCACCCGGATCCGCTCCCAGTCCGGTGTCTCCACGCGCACCACGGTCGTGCTCTCCACCCCGTACGAGTCCCGCCCGCCGCGCATCTGACCCCCGGGCGGCGACGGTCCCTACACAGGGGAGAGACTGGTCGTCATGAGCGAGAGTCCCGACGGCCAGGTCGATGCCCACCGCACCGTGCTGCTGCGCGGAGGCACCGTCCACAGCCCCGCCGACCCCTTCGCCACCGCCATGGTCGTCGAGCGCGGGAGCGTCGCCTGGGTCGGCTCGGAAGGCGCGGCGGACTCCTTCGCGGACGCGGCCGACGAGGTCGTCCAGTTGGACGGCGCCCTGGTCACCCCCGCCTTCACGGATGCGCACGTCCACACCACCGCGACCGGCCTCGCCCTCACCGGTCTCGACCTCTCCGCCGCCCGTACGCTCGCCGAGGCGCTCGACCGCGTCCGGGCCCATGCGGCCGCCCGCCCCGGCGACCGGGTCATCCTCGGCCACGGCTGGGACGCCACCCGGTGGCCCGAGCGCCGTTCCCCGTCCCGTACGGAACTGGACGAGGCGGCGGGCGGACGACCCTTGTATCTCACCCGGGTGGATGCGCACTCGGCCGTGGTCAGCAGTGCGCTGCTCGACCTCGTCCCCGGTGTCACCGGCCTCCCCGGTTTCCACCTGGACGGCCCGCTCGTCCGCGACGCCCACCACGCCGTACGCCGCGCCGCCCACGCATCCGTTACGCCCCGGCAGCGCACCGACGCCCAGCGCGCCGCCCTGCGCCGCGCCGCTTCCCTCGGTATCGGATCCCTCCACGAGTGCGCCGGCCCCGACATCTCGGGCGAGGACGATCTCACCGGGCTGCTCACTCTCGCCGACATCGAACCGGGCCCCCGCGTCCTCGGCTACTGGGCCGAGCGGATCACCGACGCCAAGGGCGCCGAACGCCTCCGTGATCTCGGCGCGATCGGCGCGGGGGGTGACCTCTTCGTCGACGGTTCTCTCGGCTCGCACACCGCCAGTCTCGATGAGCAGTACGCGGACGCCCCCCATGCCGGTGTCTCCTACCTCGACACCGCCGCGGTCGCCGCGCATGTCGTCGCCTGTACGGAGGCGAGCCTGCAGGCGGGCTTCCACGCCATCGGCGACGCGGCCGTGACCACCGTCGTCGAGGGCGTACGGGCCGCTGCGCAGATCGTCGGCCTCGCCCCTGTCCGCGCCGCCCGGCACCGCGTGGAGCACGCCGAGATGCTCACCCCGGAGACGATCGCGGCCTTCGCGGAACTTGGGCTCACCGCCTCCGTCCAGCCCGCGTTCGACGCCGCCTGGGGCGGCGAGGACGGGATGTACGCGCAGCGGCTCGGCCGCGAGCGGGCGCGCACCCTCAACCCGTACGCGGCCCTGCTGCGCGCGGGCGTCGCGCTCGCGCTCGGCTCCGACAGCCCGGTCACCCCGCTCGACCCGTGGGGCACCGTCCGCGCCGCCGCGTTCCACCGCACGCCCGAGCACCGCATCTCGGTGCGGGCCGCCTTCACCGCCCACACGCGCGGCGGTTGGCGGGCCGTCGGGCGCGACGACGCGGGTGTGCTCGTCCCCGGCGCCCCCGCCGACTACGCGGTCTGGAGAACCGGTGACCTGGTCGTCCAGGCCCCCGACGAACGGGTCGCCAGATGGTCCACCGACCCCCGCTCCGGCACCCCCGGCCTGCCCGACCTCACCCCTGGCGGTGAGCTGCCCGTGTGCCTGCGCACCGTTGTGGACGGACACACGGTCTACGCACGGCCGAACGAGTGACGTACCGGGGTGGCGCGCTGTCGAAAGGCGCGCCCCCGGCCTGTCGTGCCACCTGCGGATCTTCCCTACTGACCTGCTGAATCGAGGAAAGTCCCCAGGTCAAACGGCTGTTGACAGAACGCGGGCGGCGGCCGGTAGGTTCGGCCGAGTCCACCACAGGACGTCCGACCGGGGAACTTTCCACGCAGTCGCCGAACGCTGCTGGGCCATGGGGCGGTGCGCCGAACGAGGCATCGCCACTGGGAGCCAGGTCCAGCGCCCGCGCCACGGGGGCGGGGGAAAGTTACGGCCGGTCGGCAGGTGCGACCCGGGTGGGGCCCGGACGTTCAGTAGACAACGGCTCTCGGTCGACCCGCAGCCAGCGGGTCCCAGGTCGGCCCGAAGGGCGCCGGGCCCCGATCCGCAGATTCCGCTTCGGGCACGGTTCGTTGAGCACGGGCTTGCGCGTGCGTTCCGCCGTCGGGGGCCCGGGGACGGACCTGGCCGGGCGCCGTGCTGCGGCTCGGTGGGGCCGCGGTTCGGATCGGCGGGGCCCGTGCTGTGCGTCCAGGGGCGAGCCCGCGCAGCGGCCCACGAGAAGCGGAGTCAGAGCCTCCGTAGGGGGTCTCCAGCCCGGGGCCCATGGCGTCGGCGCAGCGATGTACGGTCACATCACCACCGCACGACCTGCAGGAAGGCGCGACCGTGCCATCGGGCCCCGAGACCACCGCCGCGAGCCCCTCCGGGGGCGCACCGCGCGCTGACCGCGAAGGGGACGCCCCGGTGGCCTCCACCGGCGCTGACGAGCCATTGGGCGGGCGGGAGCCCGCCGTGGACAGGACGCCCGCCGCGGACCGGACGTCTGCCGCGGACGGTCATGAGCCCGCCGCGGATGCGCCGTACGCCGCCGACGCAGAGCCCCCTGCGGAGGTGACGCCTGTTGCGGAAGCGATGACCCCTGACCCCGCAGAGCACGCCGCGGAGGACACGAGCCCTGCCGACGCAGAGCCCACCGCGCCGGCCGCGCCCGCGACGCCTGCTGCTAACGCGGAGTCCGCCGCTCCCGTGGAGTCCGCCGCGCACGCTGCGCCCGCCGAGGCTGCCGAAAGCGCCGCCCCCGAAGCCGCAGCCCCCGAAGCCGCCGCCTCCGATGGCAGCGGCACCGGCCGTGCGGGCGGGCCGGAAGGCCCCCGGCCGGACGGCCCCGCGGAATCGACGCCGGAGACGCGGGATGCGACAGAGGGCAACGGCGCGCCCGCCGAGCCCCGGCCCGGCCGTGCCCGGCGCGCCTACCGCACCGCCCGCCGCGAGGCGCCCCGCACCGGGCTGGCCGCAGCGGCCGGCCTCGCCCTCGCCCTCGCCTTCCCGCCGTACGACATCTGGCCGCTGTCCTTGCTCGCCGTCGCCGCGCTGAGCCTGCTGACCCGGGGCCGCACCGTCCGGCAGGGCGCCTGGACCGGCTTCGCCTTCGGGCTGCCGTTCCTCTTCCTGCTGCTGCGCTGGCTCCATGTGATCGGCTACGACGCGGTGTTCGGGCTCTCGCTCATCGAGGCGCTCTTCATCGCCGCACTGGGTGCCGGCCTCGCCCTCACGTCCCGGCTGCCGCTGTGGCCGTTGTGGGGCGCCTGCCTGTGGGTCGCCGAGGAGTGGGCCCGCGACCGGGTCCCCTTCGGAGGATTCCCCTGGGGCCGCCTGGCGTTCGCCAACACCGGCTCACCCTTCACCCCCTTCGCCGCCCTCGGCGGCGCCCCGCTGGTCACCTTCGCCGTTGCCCTCAGCGGCGCGCTGCTCGCCGCGGCGGCTGTCGCCGTCTGGCGCCTGCGCAGCGCACCGCGCGCCGCGCGCACCGTACGGGCCGCAACTCCCGCCGCCCTGGCCGCGGTCCTCGCCGTGGCCGTCGCCGCCACCGGCTACGCCGTCCCGGTCCGGAGCGACGCCACCGACCATGTGAACATCGCGGTCGTCCAGGGCAACGTCCAGCAGGCCGGTATGGACTTCCTCGGCCGACCCATGAAGATCCTCAACAACCACGCCGGCGCCACCCTCGACCTGGCCGAGGACGTGAAGGCCGGACGTGCGAAGAAGCCCGATCTGGTGATCTGGCCGGAGAACGCCTCCGACCTCGACCCCTTCCAGTACCCGCAGGCGTACGACCGGATCGACGCGGCGGTGAAGGCGATCGGCGTGCCGATCCTCGTCGGTGCGCTCGTCGACCACCCCAGCAAGGACGGCTACGTCGAGAATCAGGGCATCGTCTGGGACCCGAAGACCGGCCCGGGCGCCTCCTACACCAAGCAGCACCCGGTGCCCTTCGGCGAGTACGTCCCCTTCCGCGACCAGCTGAGCAAGGTCATCACCCGGCTCCAGCGCGTCCCTCGCGACTTCTACCCCGGGGACCGCACGGGCGTCATGCAGACCGGTCCGGCCCGGCTCGGCGACGTGATCTGCTTCGAGGTCGCCTACGACGAGATCGTCCACGACACCGTGCAGGACGGGGCCCGTGCCCTCGTCATCCAGACCAACAACGCCACCTACGGTCGCACCGGGCAGCCCGAGCAGCAGCTCGCCATGTCCAGGCTGCGCGCCGTCGAGCACGGCCGTGCCATCGTGACCGCCGCCACCAGCGGCATCAGTGCGATCGTCGCCCCCGACGGCACCATCGAGCAGCGGACCGGGGAATTCACCCGCGACGTCCTCACCGCACGTCTCCCGTTGCGTGACGACACGACCGTTGCCGACCGCGTCGCAGCGGGTCCTGAGTGGGCGCTCGCTATGGTGGGCCTTCTGTCCTGCGCCGCAGCAACTCTCCTCGGCCGGCGGGGACGTACGGATGAGAAGGGGCAGCAGTGAACGACGGTGGTGGGGTTCCCCGGGGCGGCGCCCAGGGGAGGCAGTACGGCCCGCTCGGCCCGGCCTTGGTGATCATCCCGACCTACAACGAGGCGGCGAACATCAAGCCGATCGTCGCCCGGGTGCGGTCCGCCGTCCCCGACGCGCACATCCTCGTCGCCGACGACAACAGCCCGGACGGCACCGGCAAACTGGCCGACGAACTCGTGGCCGAGGACGATCAGGTTCATGTGCTGCACCGCAAGGGCAAGGAGGGCCTCGGCGCGGCCTATCTCGCCGGCTTCCGCTGGGGCATCGAACACGGCTACGGCGTGCTCGTCGAGATGGACGCCGACGGTTCGCACCAGCCCGAGGAGTTGCCCCGGCTGCTGACCGCCCTCAAGGGCGCGGACCTCGTCCTCGGATCCCGCTGGGTCCCGGGCGGCCGGGTCGTCAACTGGCCCAAGTACCGCCAGTTCATCTCCCGCGGCGGGAGCACGTACTCCCGCCTGCTGCTCGGTCTTTCGGTGCGCGATGTCACCGGCGGCTTCCGGGCTTTCCGCAAGGAGACCCTCGAAGGCCTCGGCATGGACGCGGTCGCCTCTCAGGGCTACTGCTTCCAGGTGGATCTGGCCTGGCGCGCGGTCAAAGCGGGATTCCACGTGGTCGAGGTCCCCATCACTTTCGTCGAGCGGGAGCACGGCGACAGCAAGATGAACAACGACATCGTCGTCGAGGCACTGTGGCGGGTCACCGCCTGGGGCGTCGGCTCCCGGCTGAACCGCGTGCTGGGCCGCAAGTCCTCCTGAGAAATCGGCCCACTCCTCCTGGAACGGGTGCACAGACCCGCCTTCCAGGCGACGCTGATCTCGGCGCTCCGCCACCACTGAAACCGTGGCGGCGTAACCACTGAACCGTGGCGGGCAGGCCCTGGCGTCCGGCGCCCGGCGCCCGGGTCTGCCGTCCGGTGATGGTCAGTCCGTGGGCTCCTCGGGGGCCGGCTGATCCGGGTCGACACCCTCCGGCGCCGGAGCGCCCCGGCGCCCGGTTCCGGCCACGTCGGTGTCCGGCAGCTCCTCGGGCTCCGGCGGTTCCTCCTCGCTGGACGCCTCCTCGACGTCCCACCGGTCGGGGGTCTCCTCGCTGCTCGCCTGCTGGTCCTGCATGTCCCGGGGGACACCCTCGCGGTGCTCCGGGGGTGCTTCCGTCGGTCGTTCGGTCATGACCCCATCCTTACTCGCCTGCCGGCAGCGTGCCGGGCTGGCGGGTACCCGTTGCCGGCAGCGTGCCGGGTTGGCGGGTACCCGTGCTCGCGGGGGTGCATGCGGGGGGAAGAGAGAAAGATCGTTACGGCACATGGCCGCCGATGGCCCGCACTGAAGCCGCCGTACACCGGGGACGGCGCAGCCGCCCGGTACATCCGGCTGACGCCGCCTCGTACGCCTCGAACATGCCGGACAGGCGCCCCACCCGTCCGCTGCCCGCCCGGTCGAGGGCGCCGGGAGAGACCCACGGGGCCGTGGCCGGCCGGGCACAGTCAGTCCGTCGCGCGGCCCCGCATGCCCGGGCGAGGCGGCGGTCAGCGCCGCGCGCGGCTGCGCGCCTTGGCGTTACGGCGGCGGATCGTACGCCGTTCGTTCTCGTCGAGGCCACCCCAGACGCCGGAGTCCTGATTGTTCTCCAGTGCCCACTCAAGGCACTGCTCCGTGACCGGGCAGCGCTCGCACACGGTCTTCGCCTCCTGTTCCTGGAGGATGGCAGGACCCGAGGTGCCGATGGGGAAGAAGAGTTCCGGGTCCTCGTTACGGCAGGCGGCGCTCTGACGCCAGTTCATGGAGTCCACTCCGTTTCCGCGCCCGTCCACGGGCGCATGGGTCGTTCATGGGTTGAGGTCCGCAAACCCGCGTACCCGACACAGCCCGGCCAATGCACACTGGAAGACATGACGACCGGCGCACCGCATCAGTCCACCCGTTCACGGCGCTCGCGCGCCCGCCCGCTCCTGCCGCTGGCCGTGGCGGCCTGGCTGGTGCTGGAGATCTGGCTGCTGATCGTCGTGGCCGATGCCCTCAGCGGCCTCGCTGTCCTTCTGCTGCTGCTGGCCGGGGTGGTCGTCGGCGGTTACGTGATCAAGCGCGCCGGCCGCCGGGCCTGGCGCGGGCTGACCGCCAACATTCAGGCGGCGCAGGCCGCTCAGGCGTCCGGGCAGCCGGTCGACCGTCCCGAGGAGAGCGAGGAGAGCAGCGGGAACACGCTCCCCATGGTGGGCGGGCTGCTGCTGATGATGCCGGGGCTGATCTCCGACGCCGCCGGTCTGCTGTGCATCTTCCCGCCGACGAGGGCATTGCTGCGCCGCTCGCTGGAAAGGTCGCTGAGCCGCCGGATGCAGGGCGCGCAGTCCGGTACGTTCCCGGGGGCCTTCCAGCAGGCCCGGATCCACCGCCCCGACGGGAAGGTCGTCCAGGGCGAGGTGATCCGCGAGGACCGGCCCGGAGACGAGCCGCCCCGCGATGACGATCAGCGCCCGCCGCTCACGCACTGACCTCAGCTCACGGATCTCGGCTCACTGAGGTCCGCTCACGCACTGAGGTCCGCTCGCAGCGCCGGGTCACCGGCGCCGTGCATGCGGAACGCGGCCGTCCATCACCCAGGGCGGCAGTACGCGGGCACGCAGAACGCCGCGGGCTGCGGCACACCGGTTGGTGTGCCACAGCC